>JAOTTU010000070.1 GCA_029864225.1 Gammaproteobacteria bacterium
CGAGGCACTGCAAATCATGGACAGTAGAAAAATCAACGCCCTCCCCGTTGTCAATGACGACAATGAACTGGTAGGCGCACTCAACATGCATGATCTTCTTAGAGCCGGAGTAGTCTGAACTGACATAAGCCCCCATGAAAGATATCCTAGAAAGAGCATCCCGGATCCGCCTGCTGATATTTGATGTCGATGGCGTACTGACCGACGGCAGCCTGTTGCTTGGAGATGACGGTCAGGAATACAAGGCATTCCACTCGCGTGACGGACACGGAATCAAGATGCTGCTGAGTAATGCTGACATCGAGATCGCCGTCATCACCGGGCGTACATCGCAGGTCGTCGAACATCGCATGAAGAACCTCGGCATCACCCATATCTACCAGGGCAAGCTTGACAAGGTCCCGGCATTCAAGGAGTTGATAGCCAAACTGGGCGTTAGCGAGGAGCAAACAGCCTATGTCGGCGATGATGTCGTCGACCTGCCCGTCATGCGACGTGTGGGACTGGCAATAGCGGTCCAGGACGCCCATCCACTGGTACGCAAGCACAGTCACTGGCAGACACCCAGCGGCGGCGGCCGCGGTGCTGCACGTGATGTCTGCGAAATGCTGATGGAGGCCAAAGGCGTACTGGAAGAGACACTGGGTAACTACCTTTGAACCCCAGGCAGACTACCCTACTTATCGTGCTGCTGGTAAGCGTCCTGATGACAGGATGGCTGCTGCTGAACCAGGGTGCGATCACCCCGAGGCCGGACACCGCGGCGCAGGCTCCCGACCTGTTCGTGGAAAACATGGATCTGCGCGTGACCGGCAAAGACGGCAGCGTGTACTACCACCTGCGGGCCGATGCCATGGAGCACCTCCCCCAAGACGATCGTTTTGACCTGCAACGGCCCGTGTTTCTGACTCTCCGGGGAGACCGGGCCCAATGGCAGGCCCGCTCGAACCAGGGCAGCGTCTCTGCCAATGGTGACACCGTGTGGTTGCGTGACCAGGTCGAGATCCAGCGTCTTGCCGCCCCGGGCACGCGGCGACTGGACATCACAACCAGCGAACTGCTGGTAAGACCCGAGGAACAGACCGCCACTACCGGTCAGGCCGTAGTCATCCGCTCTGATGCCTACCGGGTAGAATCAGTGGGAATGGATGCCGATTTCGGCAACAACCGGGTGAACTTGCACTCCCGGGTGCGAGGCAGATTTGATGCGGCTGGCTGACACCCGGCACGCTCTGATCCTGGTGCTGGCCGTCATGCCGGCAGCGGCCTGGGGACTTGCTTCCGATCGCGACCAGCCGATCCATATCGAGGCCGACTCGGCCAGCCTGGACGAAAATACCGGCATCAGCGTCTACAAAGGCAACGTGCATTTGAGTCAGGGCACACTCAAACTACAGGGTGAGACCATGACCGTGCACAGCAGCGGCGACCAGCTGTCGAAAATCGTACTCACCGGCAATCCCGCAACCTTTATTCAGCGGCCAGACGACAATGATGCCGATCTGCATGCGGAATCAGGACAAATGGAATATTACGCCGCCGATGAACGTATCATCCTGCTGAAAGCGGCGCGCGTCTGGCAGGAGAACGGCAAGGAGTTTCGCAGCGACAAGATTATCTACAATCTCAGCAGTAACCGCATCAACGCCGGTGGCAGCGATACGGGGGATCGTGTGCACATTATCCTGCAGCCAAAACCGAAACCGCAGACGCCCGGGGAAGACACCAGTCAGTGAGCCAGCTTAGCGCACACAACCTCGGGAAGCGCTACCAGTTACGACAGATCGTCAAGAATGTTTCCCTGTCGGTGAAAACCGGTGAAGTGGCCGGCCTGCTGGGTCCCAATGGCGCAGGCAAAACCACGTGTTTCTATATGATCGTCGGCCTGGTGGCCTGTGGTGAGGGCAGCATCAAGCTCGACGACGTGGACCTCACCGGACAACCCATGCATATCCGTGCCCGGCACGGCCTGGGATACCTGCCCCAGGAGGCCTCCGTGTTCAGGAAGTTGAGCGTGGCCGATAACATCCTCTCGGTACTCGAGGTCCGCAAGTCCCTGGACCGTAAATCACGCCACCAGATACTCGACTCCCTGTTGCATGAATTTCATATTGGCCACCTTCGTGACCAGCCCGGTATCAGCCTTTCCGGCGGAGAACGACGCCGCGTCGAGATTGCACGGGCACTGGCGGTCGAGCCCCGCTTCATCCTGCTCGATGAGCCATTTGCCGGCGTTGACCCGATTTCCGTCCTCGACATCCAGCAGATCATCAGACACCTGCGCGACCGGGGCATCGGAATCCTGATAACGGACCACAATGTCAGGGAAACACTGGGCATCTGCGACCATGCCTATATCCTCAATGAGGGGGAAGTCATTGCCGCAGGGCCACCCGACGCCGTTCTCGCCGACCAGCAGGTACGCAATGTCTATCTTGGCTCCGAATTCAAGCTCTAAGTATTTATGCCGCCATGGGTTTTCAATATGGCATGGTTAGTGCTATATAATTAGTCATGGGGTTGAGCACGATTGCCCCCCTCATACAACCAACAAGATATGAAACAATCCATACAACTTCGCATCGGTCAGAGTCTGACCATGACCCCGCAGCTGCAACAGGCGATCCGCCTGCTGCAACTCTCCACCCTCGAACTGCAGGCCGAGGTACAAGGCGTCCTTGAATCCAATCCCATGCTGGAACAGGACGATGGCGACACCCAGGAATCCCGCGAAACAGAGGCGAATAACGATCAGCGCGATGCCAGTAGTAGTAAGGATGATTCACCACTGACGGACACAAGCGATGACACCATTCCGGACGAGCTTCCGGTTGACAGCACCTGGGAGGATATCTACGACACGGGCATCACCAGCTTCAGCGCCCCGGGCACCGATGATAAGCGTGACATTTTCGAGACCCTCACAGCAAGAGCTGAAGGCCTGCATGAACATCTCTACTGGCAGCTTGGTCTTGCGAGCATGTCCGAAACCGACCGAATCATTGCCAACAACATTATTGACGCCATTGATGATGACGGCTACCTGACCCAGAAACTGGAGGAAATACTCCGCAACATGCCGGAACACCTGGAAGCCGAACTGGACGAGATTGAGGCCGTCCTGCACCGGGTCCAGCAATTTGATCCTGTCGGAATAGGCGCACGTGACCTGCGCGAGAACCTGGAACTGCAGCTGGGCCAATATGAGCCAGACACACCCTGGCTGAAGGAGGCGAGAATTATCCTCAGGGACCACTTCAAGCTGCTCGGCAATCGCGACTATAACCAGTTGAGCCGCAGAATGGGACTACCCAAGGACGACCTGCAGCACGTCCTTCACCTGATCCAGTCACTGAATCCGCGACCCGGCACCAAGTTCAACAACACGGAACCGGAATATATCGTTCCGGATGTCTTCGTCTCAAAGGACAAGGGCTTATGGCGCGTGGAACTGAACACCGACGCCATCCCCAAGCTGCGCATCAATACCCTTTACGCAAACATGGTGAAACGCGCCAACAACAGCAAGGACAACACCTACCTGCGTGACAACCTGCAGGAGGCGCGCTGGTTCCTGAAAAGTCTGCAAAGCCGGCATGAGACACTGCTCAAGGTGGCCAATAGCATTGTTACCCGCCAGCGCAAGTTCTTCGACTATGGCGAAGAGGCAATGAAACCCATGGTCCTGCGCAGTATCGCGGAGGAAGTGGAAATGCACGAGTCCACCATTTCGCGTGTCACCACCCGCAAGTTTATGCATACCCCGCGCGGCATCTATGAATTCAAGTATTTCTTTTCAAGCCATGTCAACACCGAGACCGGCGGGGAATGCTCAGCCACCGCTATCCGCGCAATCATCAAGAAACTGGTTGCCGCCGAAAACCCCGTCAAGCCGCTGAGTGACAATAAAATGGCCAACATTCTCGCAGAACAGGGCATCAGGGTCGCCCGGCGCACCATCGCCAAGTATCGCGAGTCATTATCGATTTCACCTTCCAATGAGCGCAAACGCCTGGCATAGGCTTTAAAAGGAGCGTTGTAATGCAAATAAATCTGACAGGACATCATGTCGACCTGACCTCGCCGCTGCGCGATTATGTAACCAACAAAATGGAGCGCCTGGAGCGCCACTTTGATAACGTAACGGATATCCACGTTATCCTCAGCGTGGAAAAGCTCCGCCACAAGGCGGAGGCAACACTGCAGGTCAGCGGTGGCCGTTTATATGCCGATGCAACCGAGGAGGGCATGTATGCGGCTATTGATTCTTTGACAGACAAGCTGGACCGCCAGGTCAAGAAACACAAGGAAAAGATAACCGATCACCACCGCAATGAGGGTTCAATCAAGAACCATGTCTAGGATGCCAACATTCCAACGCAGCCGGAATATCCGGGACGAACACTAGTCTGATGAACATATCCGAACTCATTAATCCGGAATGCGTACAATGCTGCCCGGAAATCGGCAGCAAGAAAAAACTGCTGGAAGACATTAGCGAGCTGCTTGCCAGGATCGCCCCGCAGCTGTCACATAATGAAATCTTCGAAAGCCTGATCAACCGCGAAAAGCTCGGCAGCACAGGTCTTGGCAAGGGCGTGGCCATCCCGCATGGTCGCATGGCGGCACTGGACCGTCCGGTATGCGCATTCATCAAGCTCGACACCCCGATTGACTTCGACGCAATGGATGAGCGACCGGTAGATATGGTGTTCGCCCTGCTGGTCCCCGAAGACTCAACCGAGGAACACCTGCAGATACTGTCCACCATCGCGGAATTATTCAGTGACGAGAGCTTTTGTGCCGGCATGCGACAGTGCGCGAGCAATGATTGTGTTTACCAGTTACTCATCCACCCGGAAGCACAGCAAATCCCGGCATGAGCACTGTGCTGACAATCAGGGCCCTGTATGACGCACTCCGGGAGAAACTGGGACTTGAGTGGGTCAGTGGCAAACGGCACGCTGACACTATCATCTCTTCTTCCGGAGATATCGGCGGCGATCTCTCGCTCGTCGGCCAGCTCAACCTGATCAACCAGCACCGCATCCAGATCCTCGGCAGCAGAGAACTGGACTACCTCGACAACCTGAAGAAGAATTCCCGCAAGGACGCGCTCAGCCTGCTTTTCTCCGGGCAGTCTGCCCTGATCGTCATCGCCAAGTGCCTGGCTGCACCCGAAGACCTGCTGCAAGCGGCCGAAAGCAGTAGCACACCCGTGCTTTCCTCACGGCTTTCGGGGCAGGGAACCATCAAGAACCTGCAATACTACCTGAGCAATTATTTTGCCGAAAAAATTACCCTGCATGGGGTCTTCATGGAGGTCATGGGAACCGGCGTACTCATCACCGGAGAGTCGAGCATCGGCAAGAGCGAACTGGCGCTCGAGCTTCTGACCCGTGGACACCGCCTGATCGCAGACGACGCCACCGAGTTCTCACGCTCTGCACCGGACACACTGAACGGCACCTGTCCCGAAATGTTGCGTGATTTTCTCGAGGTCAGGGGGCTGGGAATACTCAACGTGCGGGCCATGTTCGGCGCCAGTTCCATCAAGCATAACCGCAACCTGCGGCTGATCATCGTACTGCAAGACATGGAAGATGCCATCAAAATGGACCGGCTGCACGGCAGCAAGCAGATTCATTCGATCCTGGACGTGGAGATTCCGGAAATAACACTCCCGGTTGGTCCGGGGAGGAACCTGGCCGTACTGGTAGAAACCGCGGTACGCAACCATATCCTCCACACCAAGGGATATGATGCCACCCAGGCCTTCATTGAACGCCAGAAGCGTCGCCTTGAAAACGCACACCAATGAACCTGGTGATCATCAGCGGCCTGTCGGGTTCGGGGAAAAGTATCGCCCTGCACACCCTGGAGGATATGGGTTACAACTGCATCGACAATCTCCCGGTCGGCCTGCTGAAGGCCTTTTCAAATGAATTCACCCAGCCGCACCTTAGGGACATCACCCGGGTGGCGGCGGGCATCGATGCCCGCAATCACCCTGACCAGATCAGTCATTTCCCAGCCATCATCAGCGACCTGCAGGAGCAAGGCATCGACTGCAAGATATTGTTCCTGCAGGCAGAAAATCACACTCTACTGAAACGCTTCAGCGAAACGCGCCGCAAGCACCCCCTGACGGGTCCCGCTACACCGCTGGCCGATGCCATCGAGAAGGAACGTGAACTGCTGGCACCGATCACGGCCAGGGCCGACCTATTCATCGATACCACCCGCACCAACATTCACCAGCTACGAGATCTGATCAAGGAGTGCATGGGAGCACAGGAGACCTCAGGGCTTTCCCTGGTGCTCAGATCATTCGGCTACAAGCACGGGGTACCCGCCGATGCCGATTTCGTATTCGATGCCCGCTGCCTCCCCAACCCGCACTGGGAACCCGACTTGCGCAAACTCACCGGTCTTGATAATGAAGTTATAGAATTCCTTGACGGGGAACCGTTAGTACATGAATTCTACAGGCAGATCGAGCAATTCCTGGCAACATGGGTGCCCCGCTACGGGGTAGATAACCGCAGCTACCTGAGTATCGCGATTGGCTGCACCGGCGGGCAGCATCGATCTGTTTACCTGGTCGAGCGTCTGGCAAAAGACCTCGGCGAGAAATTCGGTAGCATTGTCACGAGACATCGGGAACTGGAATGAGTGTTGGCCTGCTTCTGATTACCCACGACAAGCTGGGCAGGAACCTCCTGGATACAGCCACAATGATCCTGGGAGACACCCCGGTCGAGGCCATAACCATCGATGTCCCCGGGGACAGCAATCCCGACACAGTGTATGCCGAGGCCTCTGACGCCTGCACTGTGCTCGACCAGGGGGATGGCGTACTGGTGCTGACCGATCTCTATGGCAGCACACCGAGCAATATCGCTACCCGCCTGCTCGCCGAGCACAACGCGCTGGTGATCTCCGGACTGAATGTGCCGATGCTGGTTCGGGCACTGAATTATGCCGCGTGTTCACTGGAAGAACTTGGCAGCAAGGCTGAGAGCGGTGCCCGGGATGGCATCATCATGACCACAGAAAAACAGGCCTCGTAAAATGCAGCAAAAACAACTGACCATCATCAACAAGCTGGGGCTGCATGCTCGCGCCGCGGCCAAATTCGTCACCCTGGCCTCTTCCTTTTCCAGCGAGATCGATATCTCCAGGGACAACCAGAGCGTCAACGGCAAGAGCATCATGGGCGTGATGATGCTGGCCGCATCAAAAGGCACGCAGCTCACGCTTACCACAAGGGGTGACGATGAGGATGAAGCCATCAGTCGCATCGAAGAGCTGGTACTGAATAAATTCGGTGAGGAGGAGTAGCCTTAACCGGCTGATCCGGAAACTGTGACCTGCCTTCGTGATATCCGGCCGGGCCATACCCGGAAAGACAAAGTGGACCTCGACAGGCCATGAGCCTCGTATTGAACGGAATAGGTGTTTCCCGCGGCGTCGCCATCGGCAAGGCCCACATCATCCTGCGGGGCAGCATCGAGGTAGTGGAAAGCGCCATACCGCCACAGTTCATCGAGGACGAGATCACACGTTTCCTGAATGCCATAGAGACCGCGCGCCTCCAGCTCAATTCGATCCGTGACAATATTCCGGCCGACACGCGCGCCGATATCGCGGCCTTCATCGACACACACCTGTTGATGCTGGATGACGCCACTATTGTAAACACGCCCGTAGAGCTCATCCGGGAAAACGGCTGCAATGCGGAATGGGCACTGAAACTTCAGCGTAATGCGCTGGTCGAGGTATTCGAGCAGATGAATGATCCCTATCTGCGTACTCGCCGCGATGACGTCGACCACGTCATCAACCGCATTCAACGCATTCTGCTCACCAGCAGCCAGGGTGACATTCGCGCCGAGGACGGCCTGCTGGGGACGATTATCCTGACGGACGACCTGACCCCGGCGGAAACCGTAGTACTCGAACACCAGGGCATCAGCGGCTTTGCCACGGAATCCGGCGGTCCACTGTCACATACCGCGATCCTCGCACGCAGCGTGCAGATCCCTGCCGTGGTAGGTGCTCACGGTATCCAGCAGTATATCCGTGACGGTGAACGCATCATCCTCGATGGCCAGCAGGGGATCCTGATCGCAGACCCGGACCAGCGAACCCTCGAACACTACATCGAGCGGGAGGCGCGCGAGGAACAGCGCCGCGCCGAACTCACCAGCCTGGTCCAGACCCCGGCAGTGACACTGGACCATACTCCGGTCACCCTGATGGCCAATATCGAGCTTCCGGCTGATATCGAGGCCGTGGCCGGGGAGAACGCCAACGGGGTGGGTTTGTACCGGACCGAGTTTCTGTTCATGAACCGACCCGAGCCGCCGGACGAGGAAGAGCAATATGCCTGTTACTGCCGTGCAATCGATGCCTTGAACGGCAGGCTGCTCACCATCCGCACCCTGGACATGGGAGCGGATAAGCAGATCGAAAACTCCAACACCCGCTGCAGCAACAACCCGGCCCTGGGCCTGCGCGCCATCCGCCTGTGTCTCAAGGACCCCGGCCTGTTTTCGCCGCAGTTGCGAGCCATGCTGCGTGCCTCCTCCCACGGCCCGGTCCGCATGATGATCCCCATGCTGTCCAATACCCAGGAACTGCACCAGGTGCTCAACCTGATCCAGCACACCAAGGACGCACTGGAGCGCGAGGGCCTGGCCTACGATCCGCACATCCAGATCGGCGGCATGATCGAGGTTCCGGCCGCTGCCCTATCCGCCGACGCCTTCGCCAGGCACCTGGACTTCCTGTCCATCGGCACCAACGACCTGATCCAGTACACGCTGGCAATCGACCGCGTGGACGACGAGGTCAACTACCTGTATGACCCGCTGCACCCGGCCGTGTTGCGGCTGATCAAAATGGTTATCGACGCCGGACGGGCAGCTGGCATCCCGGTCGCCATGTGCGGCGAGATGGCCGGCGATCCGCGTTATACCCGCCTGCTGCTGGGCATGGGGCTGACTGAATTCAGCATGCATCATACTGCACTGCAGGAGGTCAAGCGCGTCATCAACCAGAGTGCGATCGAGTCCCTTGCCCCGGATGTCGAGGCCTTGCTGCAGGCTGCCGAGCCAGAGCGAATCGTTGCGCAAATCGAAGCCCTCAACAGCACACTGCGCTGAGGCCGCGGTACTGCTCGGCCCCGCTGCAACCATACCCGGCTGACCCCCTTCCCTTACCGACGGCCTGACAGGCTGGTACACTGCGCACAGTTTTTGCGTGCGGGGCCTTCCGCTCCTGGCACAACGGAATCGCAGCCATGACTGAAACCGCAGAATCACACAGCACAGAGAGCCGCCTGGAGCTACTCACACAGGCGCTGGATTCCGGTGCGGCCGGCCAGATCCGCAACCTGTTGGGCAACCTGCATGCGGCGGAAATCGCCGAAATGCTGGAATCGTTCCCGCACGGGCCGCGCGAGATACTCTGGGAACTGGTCCACCCGGATGACCATGGTGAGACACTGGTCCATGTAAACGACGAGGTGCGCGCCGGTCTCATCAACGAGATGGAGACCCACGACCTGGTCGCGGCCACCGACGGCCTGGACGCCGACGACCTCGCCGACCTGCTCAAAGATCTGCCCGGTGCAGTCATCCAGGAAGTGCTGCGTTCCATGGACAAGCAGAACCGCGATCGACTGGTCGCGGTACTGCACTACCCCGAAGACAGCGCCGGCGGCATAATGAACGTCGACACCGTGACCGTGCGGGCCGACGTCAGTATCGATGTCATCCTGCGCTATCTCCGGCTGCATGATGAAATCCCCGCCACCACCGACACGCTGTTCGTGGTGGACCGTGCCGGCCAGTACAAGGGCCTGCTGCCCCTGACTACACTGCTGACCAATGACCCCGAATTGCTGGTCGCC
>JAOTTU010000225.1 GCA_029864225.1 Gammaproteobacteria bacterium
GGTCATACTGAGGTGACGCAGCAGGACGATTTCGAGGAAGGCCGGAAACCGCCGGGTCGCGACCACGGTGCCGATGAGAATCAGGGTTGCCAGTGCGACATCCGCGAGCGTGATCGGCACCAGTTGTTCGACCCCGTCAATGCTGCTGGTGTGATGCCAGAGGTCGATCCCCTTGAGGATGCCAAATGCCGGCAGCACGTCAGACCAGATGCCCCAGACACCGATGAGGCCGATAATCAGCATGGCCATATTGAGCAGTTTGCGGCTCTCGTCACTCAGGGCAACGTAATCGATCTTCGGTTCTTCCAGTTGTTCCGCCACCCCTTCCCCGCCAGGCGCGGTGGATTTCTTCGTCTCCTGGGCGGCACGAGCGGCCTCACGGCGTTCAACTGCCGCCTCAAAGGCCAGTTTACGACGCGTCATCTGCAACCAGCGCACAATCAGCTGATGGATGACAGTCAGGGCGAGGATCAGCCACAGGGTATCAACGAGACTGCGCAGCAGGGTGCCGGCCGTATACAGATAGCCCGTGATAACCAGGACCACGAATCCAACAGGAATTGCCACGGCCAGTACCGGCCAGAGATAACGCAGACGTGTGTACAGGGCCTTCGGATTGCGTGCCATGAATGACTGCAGGGCACCGCGCTTCGGATCGAGCACCCGATAGAAAAAATAGGCCAGCGTGAGCAACAACAGCACAAAGGCAAACCGACCGACACCCCCGCCCATGATGGCGGAGTCATACTTGATGATCAGCACGGCGATGAATGAGGCCGGCAGGAACATGCTCAGTAAAATATAGAGTTCGCGGCGCAGTATTCGCAGTCTTTCGGCTGGCCAGCGGAAATGGGCCTCGGCCAGGCCGCCGTTTGTACACAGCACACGAAAGGTCAGCAGGAAAAAGAATGTCGGCGCGACCCACAGCAATCCCTGGGAAACGGCCTTGGTGAAATCCGCTGCATCCAGGGAGGCTCCCAGTTGCCAGCCGGTCACCCATGCCAGTACCGGCCACGGGGCAGCCAGCAGCAAGGTAAGGGACAATGCCTTGAGGGTGTAGGTGTAGTGGTCTGTCCTGGGTCGGCCAATCTTTTTGCCGGTCTCGACAAGGACACTGCGCATCCTCCTTGTCTTCCAAAGGAGTACAGCAACCAGGAGGGTTACCGGCAAAAACACCGGCGACTGCGTTAATTGCTCTATAATCGTTTTGAGTACACCCCGCCAATGGGTCGGGGACAGCAGCTGTATGATCTGCCCCGGGATAGCCTGCAACATCTCCAGGTTGGGTGCACTGATACTGCGTATCCAGAGCAGGCGTTCATCAAGATAAGCATTGTAGGCCTCAACCGTATCGAGCAGCTGGCGCTGCGCGAAGTCCAGTTCGCCCAGGGAACGCAGATAAGCCTGGTTGAGCGCGACCGCCTTCTCGAGCAAGGCCCGGCGACTGGTCGCAAGCCCGGTAAGCTCGGCATGAATTTCGCTCACGGTTGTATCCGGCAGGTCAGTGGCGAGTTCGCCGACATAGTCCGGAATGCTGCGCAGGGCCCTGCGCTCTTCCTCATACTGGATCAGGTGCAGGCCGGCCCCGGTACTTTTCTGCTCGCGAGCCCGTGCCTGCTTGCGGTAAATCTCCGGGGCGGGAAGACTCCTGCGTTGCTCGAGGAGTACGCGCCCCAGTGCCTGGCTCAACCCGGCGAGTTCCAGTTTTTGCCGGGTACTGCGGAATACCTCATCGATCCGTTTGGCTTCCTTGTTCGCCGCCTCGTCTTCGGCGGATATCTGGTCCAGATCCGCCGCCAGGGAGGTGAGTTCCTCGCTCAATGCTGCATTTTTTTCCGCCAGCGCCTGAACCAGTGGATGTTTACCGAGCGCCTCGCGTTGCGCCACCTCGGCCTCTGACTTGGCCTGTTCCGCTTCGGCGAGCCGTCTCTCGCTGATCATATTCTCGAGCAAAGGAATGCGTTTACCCATACGCTCCAGACTGTGCGTTGCACTGTCTCTCCGGGCATTCAGCAGTTCGATCCGCATCGACTGGCTTAGCAGCTCCTGGTCGAGCATCAGAATCTCTGAGCGTATCTTCATGCTCTCGCTTTGCAGTAACCAGCCTATGGCGCTGGCCATGTCGGGTGACGCATCTGCCGGGGGTGGTAATTTCAGTTCTGCGTCAATTGCCTCCTGCCTTTGTTTTGCCTCGGTGAGCAGCCGGCTTGCCACTGTAGGGCGGTCTGCCTCGTACTGCAATTGCTTCTCGATTTCTGCAAGCTTGGCCTCTACGGCAGATCGGTTGGCTTTCTCCTTTATCAGTTCCTGCTCGATTTCTGCAACTGGCGTTTTATTCGTCACGTCCAGGGTGACCTCGGTCGAGGTTCTCTCTGTTTCCTCGAGTTGATCGAGGATGGCCCTGGTTTCCCGGGGTGCGCTCTCCCTGGCCTGACGGAAGGTCTCGGCGGCCGCCGTGTTGGAACCC
>JAOTTU010000226.1 GCA_029864225.1 Gammaproteobacteria bacterium
TCCTCTGGTAACGATTCCCCTTTAACGATCTGGTAACGATATAGAATTCGCGCTGCTGCCCGATAGTTAAGGGAGCACCTGCGAATACCGGCACGGCTGATGCGTGCCATACGACATCGAAAGGTTGGACAGATGAGACACTACCTCACGGCAATATTGTCACTGGCCCTGTTGGCATTCGGTCCCCAGGTGCTTTCCGGTCAGCCACCCCAGGAACTGGTTCGTGACACATCCACCCAGATGCTGACAAGACTCAGGCAGGAGAGCAAGCTCATTGAACAGACACCCGAGCGGCTGTATGAGCTGGTGTCCGAGATTGTACTGCCGCATTTCGATTTTGAACTCATGGGGCGCTGGACACTGGGGAAATACTGGCAGCGCGCGACGCCAGCGCAACGCGATCAATTCATCAGTGAGTTTCGCTCATTGCTGGTACGCAAATATGGCAGTGCGCTTGCGGAGTATGTCGACGAGGAGATCGTCTACCTGCCTTTCACTATGAGTGAAAAAGATACCCAGGTTACAGTGCACACCGAGATCAACCCGGTCAACGGAATTCCGGTAAACATAACCTACCGGTTGCATCACACAGACAGCGGTTGGAAAGTGTATGACGTGGCAATCGAAGGCATAAGCCTGGTTACCAACTATCGGACTTCATTTATCAGCAAGATCCGCCAGGACGGGCTGGAGCAGCTGATCAGGCAGCTTGCGGCCATCAACAAAGGTGACGGGACGACCTGACAGTTAACGCCCCGCTGGCACTCACCCCGGTCGCAACAGGCAATACTCAGGATGCCTCGTCACCCATTCTGACCGGTGCCAGCTGGCCGCCCATCCTCGCCACAACCTCCGGCTTATCCAGTTCCCGCTCGATGATATCCATTGTGGCACGACCGACATAGTCACTGTCCCTGTCCAGATTCTCTACCGCCTCGAGATAACTGCGCGCAATCAAGGGGCCAAGGGGCTTCGGATTATATAACAGCCGCTTTATGATAAAGGGGTTCAGCGTAAGCGGGTTGTAGTCCTGCTTCAGGTAGCCTTGCCGAATCAACAGCTGTTCCACGGGTGTGCCGGGCTGGATGCCGATAAAGAAGATAAAAGGCAGCACATTATCCCGGCCGAATAACTGGTACAACTCCTTTATACGGTTGATGGTTTTTCTCAGTGTCGCCACCGTCTCGCCCGGTGCATTAAGTGGTATATACAGCTTGACCTTCTGGTCAGTGTAGCCGGCCTGCTTGAACATCCGGAATGCTTCCATCTGTTGTTCCAGAGAATAGCCCAGTGTCAGGCTGTTGATGACCTCCTGGGTGCCCGTAAACGACAGATCAAGACTGGCTAAACCGCTGTCCAGCATTTTCTTGGCAAGCTCCCGAGTGAGATAGTTCAGGCGCAAATAGCCGGTCCACTCGATGGCTATACCTCTGAGCAGCAACTCGTCAAGGATCTGTTCAACATGGCGGGTACTTCTCTTGGTTGAACAGAACTGTGCATCGGTAAACCAGATCTTCTTGACGCCGTAATTCCTGTTGAGCGCCTCGATTTCATCGACAATCTCATGCGGTTCACGGTAGCGTTGCCGCGGACCTTCAATCTTGTTGTAGAGGCAGAAGTGACACTGATACGGACAGCCGCGCTTGGTGTGCACACCGACATAATCATCCATGTACTCATGAAACGCCGGGAAAATGGACTCGATATAGCCAAAATCAACTGAAGTCAGCCCGGCCAGGTCAAAATTGCCTTCCGGGTGCGTGTGACTCACCCTGCCGGAAAGATCCTTGTAATAGCACTCACCTGCCGCTTGCGTGAAACCGTCCACGATCGACAGCATCGCAGCCTCGCCCTCGCCGACAACCACCACACTGTCGGTTGGGCATTGCTTCACAACGTACTTTCCGAATATCGAGACAGCCGTGCCACCGACCACAATCCGCGACTCAGGCAATAATCTGCGCACCAGCTTGATAAATCCGAAATTGCGTATCCGGCTTGCAGAATAGTCATAGATGATGGACACCGCGTCCACGCCAGCTTTCAGCCTGTTGGTCAGCTTCGGTGAGTGGTCAAAGTTCATCACCACATCCAGGGCATCATCCTCCGGATGCGGCCCGAACGACTGCATATTGCGCCACGAGAACGCCACGATATCAGGCCTTGATGCCAGCAGCCTTCGTTTCAGGGCCTGTTTGCGCTGCGCGGGAGCGATGAGAGCGAGATCCAGGATCTCCTGGTGAATTTCCGGGCGTTGCTTGTGGATATAGTCAGCAACGTAAATCACCCCACCCGGATAGATCTTCCAGCAAGGCAGGCGGACATAGAGAATCTTTTTGGATGTCCCGCGCATCAGACGGTGCTTGCCTTATTGTTCTTGTTGACCATGTACGCACCACTTCCAGTAAAAGCCTGATTCAGGGCATAACCAATCCAGGGTATTGAG
>JAOTTU010000071.1 GCA_029864225.1 Gammaproteobacteria bacterium
CCTGCAGTTCAGGGAACTCGAATACCATGCTGGTCAACAGGTCGCATTTGCACAGGGCGGCCGCGCGTTGTACGTACTCATTATTAAAGCCGAGTTGGTCTGCGAGGGATGTCGCGATGCGACCGACACGCGCCTGCTTGTCGCCCAGCGATCCGAGTTTCTGCTGGAAGGTAACCGTGTTCAGTTGTTCGGCGCGGCTTGCCAGCGGTTGCTTGCGGTCCTGGTTCCAGAAGAAGGCGGCATCCTCTAGGCGCGGTCGGATCACGCGTTCGTTGCCGGCCTGCACCTGCTGCGGGTCCTTGCTGTCAATGTTGGCAACGGTAATAAAAAGCGGCAGCAGTTTGCCATTACTGTCCTCGACCGGGAAAAACTTCTGGTGGTCCTGCATGCTCGATACCAGGGCCTCGGCAGGCACCTCGAGAAACCGCGGGTCAAAGCTGCCGCTGATGGCCACCGGCCACTCCACCAGGGCAGTGACCTCCTCGAGTAGTTCGGCACTGATGCGGGCGCGACCGCCCAGTGACCGCCCGGCCGCCTCGACCTGCTCACGGATCACCTCGCGGCGCCGGTCCATGTCGACCAGCACCTGGCCCTCTTTTTCCAGGGTATCGACATAGGCTGCCGGTTCGATGATGGCGATTTTTTCATTGCAGTGGAAGCGGTGGCCACGGGTATAACGGTCACAGCCAATGCCCAGGATTTCTGCCTCGACAGCTTCGCTACCCAGCAACAGCAGCACCCAGTGCACCGGGCGCACGAACTCCACCTCGCTGTCGCCCCAGCGCATGCGCTTGGGAACCGGCAAGGCCTTCAGTGCACTCTCAGCCAGTGCCGGGATGATCTCCAGCGCCGGTCGCCCCTGTTCGACCGAGCGCCATGCAAGGAAACTCCCCTTGTCGGTCTCCTGCTGGTCAAGCTCGGCGACCGTGACACCGCAGGAGCGCGCGAAGCCCTGCGCCGGTTTGGTCGGATCGCCGTTTTCATCGAAGGCCGCCAGCACGGCCGGGCCGCGGCGTACGACCTCCCGGTCCGGCTGGGTCAGCGGGACCTTTTCTATGTGTACTGCCAGGCGGCGCGGCGAGGCATAGGCATGGGCCGCCCCGTGGGCAAGATGGTTCTCCTGCAGCAGGCTGTCCAGGGAATCGCGGAAGGACGTGGCCAGCCGGCGCAGTGCCAGTGGCGGCAGTTCCTCGGTGCCTATCTCGATTAACAGGTCATGTTCCATCATAGCGACCTGCCGGCGCTGGACAGCATGGGGAAGCCGAGTGATTCGCGGCGCGTGTAGTAGGCATCGGCAACCTGACGGGCCAGGGTCCGCACCCGCAGGATGTAGCGTTGCCGTTCGGTGACCGAGATCGCGTTGCGGGCATCGAGCAGATTGAAGGTGTGCGAGGCCTTCAGGGCCATTTCGTAGGCCGGCAGCGGCAGGCCGACCTCGATCAGGCGGCTGCTCTCGCGCTCGCACACGTCGAACCAGGACAGCAATGATTCGACATCGGCCTGGTCGAAATTGTAGGTGGACATTTCCACTTCATTCTGGTGAAACACATCACGATAAGTGACCGGCCCGTCCGGGCCCTCGGTCCAGATCAGTTCGAAGACGCTATCGACATCTTGCAGGTACATGGCGATGCGCTCCAGGCCGTAGGTGATTTCGCCGGTGACCGGCCGGCACTCCAGGCCGCCTACTTGCTGGAAATAGGTGAACTGGGTGACCTCCATGCCGTTCAGCCAAACCTCCCAGCCCAGTCCCCAGGCCCCCAGGGTGGGCGATTCCCAGTTGTCCTCGACGAAGCGGATGTCGTGTACCAGCGGGTCGATGCCCAGACCGCGCAGCGAGTCGAGGTAGAGTTCCTGGATCTCCAGCGGCGAGGGCTTCATGACCACCTGGTACTGGTAGTAGTGCTGCAGGCGGTTCGGGTTCTCGCCGTAGCGTCCATCGGTAGGGCGACGCGAAGGCTGCACATAGGCCGCACGCCACGGCTCGGGACCGATAGCGCGCAGGAAGGTCGCCGGGTGAAAGGTACCCGCGCCCACTTCCATATCGTAGGGCTGCAACAGGGCACAACCCTTGCTGCCCCAATAATGCTGGAGTGCGAGTATCAGGTCCTGGAATGTTTTGGGTGATTCAGACACGGATCGGGCTTGATTCAGTTATTTGCCAGGTTGGCGGCTGCGCTGCCGATCGGCGAGTATACCGTGCAGTGCCGTAAATTTCCCCACATGGATGAGGTCAGGACCGCGCTGGTGGTGTGTGCATGTCATTTTATCTGCCAATATGGTAAATGTTGCAGGTAGTGGTGGTGAAAGCGAGCGGCGAAAGCGTACCCGCGGGGCTTAAGCATCCGGGCACGCTGGCCGATGAAATAACCATTATCCAGTGGAGGATAAGCACATGCAGCAGCTGATTCTCGAACCCACACCCCAGGCCCAGTGGCAGGCGCTGGTGCATGACGCGCAGGCGCGTTGCAACCAGCAGCTGGACGAGACTCTGGAAAGTTACCTGGTCTTCCTGTTGATGCGCTTCTCCGACAAGCCCCACAGCCTGGCGCGTATCATGGCCAGTGATTACCTGCACAGTCAGGCCTGCAGCGGGGAGCAGCGGGTCGAACGCCTGCGCGACGTGGGCGATCATTGCCTGCTGTTTTCCGGTTTGTTTCCTCAGCTCGCCGAGCGCCGCCTGGTGCGTGTCAGCTACTTCGTCAAGCTGGGGCAGTCATCCTACCTGCAGCTGTCCGACCTGCTCGATCGCAGCTGGTCCGTGGCTTATGGCCACCTGTCCGCGGCCTTCGTGGTGCTTATGGATGTACTGCACGCCATGCGTGAGCTCGGCGGCGAGTCGGTGTTGACACCGCTCCAGGCCATGGATCTGTGGCAGGACACCGGCAGCCGCCGCTGCTATCAGCAAGTCTGCGGTGAACGTGCTATCGCGACACCGGGCACCCCCGAAACACACTGAATCCCTCCCTTTTCTAACCTTAAGCCCTGTGCATGGGTTAGAATACTGTTGCTATGCGAACAGCGCTAATCACCGCAAAGGCGCAAAGAGCGCAAAGCCAAAACACAATTCATGCTAAGGAAGCACTGATTTATTCGTCATGCCGGCGAAGGCCGGCATCCAATTTATTGAATAACAAGGATCCCGGCATGCGCCGGGATGACGATAAAGGAATTAATCAGAGGTTCCCTAATAATAAAACCATGCCCTAACCTTGATGAATGATTATTTGTTTGCATTACCCGGACCGGGGTTGTTGCAATAATGTTTTCTTTGCGCCTTTGCGGTGAGATTTTTATTTTTCTCAGCGTGCTCTGCGACTCTGCGGTTAGTTCTTTTTTCCAATAGTCATACAGTGCCCCATGTCTGAACCACGCAAGGCCGTTGCCCTCATTTCCGGTGGACTCGATTCACTGCTTGCCGCACGCGTGGTCATGGAGCAGGGCGTGCAGGTCGAGGGCATCAATTTCTTCACCGGCTTCTGTGTGGAAGGCCATACCCATGCGATCCGCAAGAAAGACCGCGCCCTACCGAAGCGCAACAACGCCCTGTGGGTGGCCGAGCAGCTGGGCATCAAGCTGCACATCGTCGATATTATCGACGAATACAAGCAGGTGGTTATCAATCCGAAGCATGGCTACGGTGCGAATCTCAACCCCTGCCTCGATTGCAAGATCTTCATGGTCAACAAGGCACACGAATGGATCGAGGCCAACGGTTTCGACTTCATCATCACCGGTGAGGTCATCGGCCAGCGGCCCATGTCACAGCGGCGCGATACCATGCCGGTGGTGGCGCGTGAATCCGGCGCCGGCAATCGCCTGGTACGTCCGCTGAGCGCGCGCAATCTGCCGCCGACACTGCCGGAACAGGAAGGCTGGCTGGACCGGGGCCGGCTCTATGCCTTCAGCGGCCGTTCGCGCAAGCCACAGATGGCGCTGGCACACCAGTTCGGTTTCGAGGGCTATGCGCAGCCTGCCGGCGGCTGTTGTTTCCTGACCGACCAGCAATACGCCGTCAAGCTGACAGACCTGTGGGAAACGCGCGGCACGCGCGAATACGACCTCGACGACATCATGCTGCTCAAGGTCGGGCGCCACCTGCGGCCGCGTCCGCATTTCAAACTGATCATTGGGCGCGAGGAAGGCGAGAACAGGTTCATGGAAGGGTACCGCAAGCGCTTCGTGCACCTGATCCCGCTCAGTCACAGCGGCCCCCTGGTGCTGCTCGACGGCGAGGCCGGCCGCGATGACCTTGAACTGGCCGCGCGCCTGACCGCGCGATTCAGCCAGGGCCGCGATGCCGAGCGGGTCACCGTCGAGGTGACCGGCAAGGACGGAGCAGCACGGACCCTGGAGGTCGCCCCGTTGCCTGCAGGCGAGATTCCGTCAGAATGGTATCTATGAGTACCGAGACCGTGGATGCACGGCACCTGCTCTGTCCGCTTCCCGTGATACGTACACAGGACGCCATGGCCCGGCTGACGCCGGGTGATTCCGTGCGGGTGCTGTGCACGGACCCCGGCGCCATTCATGATATCCCGGCCTGGTGCCGCGTGCATGGCCACGAGGTCTGCGATATTGCCGAGCAGGACGGTGATATCCTGATCACCGTACGCTTTGGCGGCACCTGACAGGAGTACCTCGTTGGCCGTTCAACACAACAGCACGGAACTGCTCGAAACACGCTACAGGGAAGTTCGCAAGGTCACTTTGGTGGGCTCCGTGGTCGATCTGCTGCTGGGTGTGGCCAAGATTATGATCGGCATCCCGGCACATTCCCAGGCACTGATTGCCGATGGCGTGCACTCGCTGTCGGACCTTGGCACGGACGTGCTGGTCCTGTATGCCGCCAAACACTCCCACCGCGCCGCCGACGCAGAACACCCCTACGGGCACGGCCGCATCGAAACGGTGGCCACCGTTGCGCTGGGCATGGCCTTGACGGCCGTGGCCATGGGTATCTCCTTTGAGGCCGTGCGCCGCATGCTGGATCCACAGCTGCTGTTGCATCCGGAGATGCCGGCGCTGATCGTGGCGCTGATCTCGATCTTTTCCAAGGAAGCCATCTACCGTTACACGGCCAGCGCCGCACGGCGGCTGCGTTCCAATATGCTGCAGGCCAACGCCTGGCACAGTCGTAGCGATGCCATCTCCTCGATCGTGGTGGTGATCGGCGTCGGCGGCGCCATGGCGGGCTTGCCCTACCTGGATGCCGTCGCCGCGGTCGCGGTGGCGCTGATGATCGCCAAAATCGGCTGGGACCTGTTGTGGAAGAGCCTGCAGGAGCTGATCGATACGGCACTGGAAAGCGAGCAGGTGGAGGCCATCCGCGAGTCGAGCCTCGCGGTGCCGGGGGTGCGTGAGTTGCACATGCTGCGCACCCGGCGCAGCGGCAGTGATGCCCTGGTGGACGTGCACATCCTGGTCGACCCGACCCTGAGTGTTTCGGAAGGGCACCAGATCGGCGAGTCGGTGCGCAGCCGGCTGCTGCAGGACATTGACGAGGTCGCCGATGTGACCGTTCACATCGACCCCGAGGATGATGAGCAGGCCGCGCCCTGTTTGGGCCTGCCGCTGCGCGACGTGATCCAGGAGCAGCTGGATGTGCAACTGGACGAACTCGATATCGACGTGCCCATGGAGAAGCCCGTACTGCATTACCTGGGCGGCAAGGTCCACGTGGATATCATATTGCCGCTGGCGGGTCTCGGGCCGGCGGCGGCCCGCGAAGTCTCTGACAAGCTGGTACGTGCGGCGCAGCGGGTGCCGGATGTGGGCGAGGTCAAGGTTTACTTCCAGGCTCAATAGCGCACCAATAGTGTGCATTGGAGTGCAAAGAGTGCACTATTATAGTGCACGCTTGAACAGGTCTGCTTGCCTAAGTGTGTGAAAAAAAACGGGTTGCCTCAGGGTACTGCCGTGGCATAATTCCTGCTTTCACAGTGCTAAGAATTGTGATGATTTGATGAAAAGTCCGTTGTCCTGCCGACCGCGGTGTGTAATGACGTAGCCAATCTGGAGGAGTTGTAATGTCTGCAACCAAAGTTCTGAAGATGATAAAAGATAACGGTGTCAAGTATATCGACATGCGTTTTACCGATACCCGCGGCAAGGAGCAGCACGTCACCCTGCCCGCCAGCCAAATCGATACCAACTTTTTCAAAGGCGGCAAAATGTTCGAC
Source organism: Gammaproteobacteria bacterium (assembly GCA_029864225.1). GTDB lineage: Bacteria > Pseudomonadota > Gammaproteobacteria > UBA9214 > UBA9214 > CAMYJZ01. The sequence continues at coordinate 6,183 of JAOTTU010000071.1, forward strand.
GGCTCCAGTATTGCCGGCTGGAAGGGCATTAATGAATCCGACATGGTGTTGATGCCGGACACCTCGACGGCGATCATGGATCTGTTCAGCGATGAACCCATGCTGAACCTGCGCTGCGATATCCTCGAGCCCACCACCATGAAGGGCTACGAGCGTGATCCGCGTTCCATTGCCCGCCGCGCGGAGGCCTACCTGAAGTCCACCAAGATCGCCGACACCGCCTACTTCGGCCCGGAGCCGGAGTTCTTTGTCCTCGACGATGTGCGCTGGGGAGCCGACATCGGTGGCGCCTTCTACAAGGTCGATTCCGAGGAGGCCTCCTGGAACTCCGAGCGCGTCTATGAGGACGGCAACATCGGGCACCGTCCCACCAACAAGGGTGGTTATTTCCCGGTGCCCCCGGTCGACTCGCTGCATGACCTGCGCAGCGCCATGTGTCTGGCCCTGGAGGAGATGGGCGTGCCCGTCGAGGTGCATCACCACGAGGTGGCCACCGCCGGCCAGTGCGAAATCGGCACCGTTTTCAACACGCTGACACGCAAGGCCGATGAGGTGCAGATCCTCAAGTACGTGGTCATGAATGTGGCCCACGGTTACGGCAAGACCGCGACCTTCATGCCCAAGCCGCTGGTGGGTGACAACGGCAGCGGCATGCATGTACACCAGTCCCTGGCCAAGGCCGGCAAGAACATCTTCACCGGTAACAAGTACGGCGGCCTGTCACAGGAGGCGCTGTACTACATCGGTGGTATCTTCAAGCATGCCCGTGCCCTGAATGCCTTCACCAATGCCAGTACCAACAGTTACAAGCGCCTGGTGCCGGGCTTCGAGGCACCGGTCATGCTGGCTTATTCGGCACGCAACCGCTCGGCATCGGTGCGTATCCCGTTCGAATCGAACCCCAAGGGCCGGCGTGTCGAGGTGCGATTCCCGGATCCAAGCGGGAACCCATACCTGAGCTTTGCCGCCATGTTGATGGCTGGCCTCGACGGCATCAAGAACAAGATTGACCCGGGTAGCGCCATGGACAAGGACCTCTATGATCTGCCGCCTGAGGAAGAGGCCCAGATCCCGACCGTGTGTCACTCCCTGGACCAGGCCCTGGATATGCTGGACGCGGACCGCAAGTTCCTGACCACCGGTGGCGTGTTCACCGACGACATGATCGACGGCTATATCGACCTCAAGATGGACGAGGTTACGCGCCTGCGCATGACCACCCACCCGATCGAGTTCGACATGTACTACAGCCTGTAAGATCGCAGTACCTGGTTAATGAAAAGCGCCCTTCGGGGCGCTTTTTTTTCCTATAGGACAGGAAAAAACCATGACGTCAACCGCAGAGACGCGGAGAACGCAGAGTAGGAATTTTATCTATAAAACCCGAACTATTGATTGCTACTTAAATTTAGATGTTTTTACGGGACAGTATTTATTTTTTCTCTGCGCACTCTGCGTCTCTGCGGTGATTATTTCTGTATTTATTTAAGCGCCGGGCAAGTAATGTTTGAATTCAAGGACTTGAAACCGATCGAAGGCGTCAAACCACGGACAAACAGTATTGCATCGCTTCACTGCCGGGTTTATGGTGGTTTTATGAGATATTTTATCGTGTTAGTGCTGCTGTTGGCGGGCCTGGCGCAGGCCGAGATCTACAAGTCCACCAGTGCCGATGGTGAGGTGATCTTTTCAGATCAGCCAAGCCCGGGTGCCGAACAGATGCGGCTGCCGGACTTGCCGACCTATAAGGCGCCACCGATAAGCACGCGCGCCCTGAGCGATAGCGCGGGGCAGAAGCAGCCTGCCAAGAGCCCGTATCAGAGCATGGCGTTCACCGCACCGGAGGATGATGCCACGGTGCGCAATAATCTCGGGGACTTGAGCGCCAGTGTTTCACTGCAGCCCGTATTGAAGACCCGCCTGGGACACCGGATCCAGTATTACCTGGATGATGCGCCCCACGGCCAACCGGTCAGCGCGACCGCCATCAATTTCACTAACCTGGACCGGGGTTCACATCGCCTCTCCGCCAGCGTGGTTGATTCGCAGGGCAGCACGATCATCAGCACCGATACGGTGACCTTTCACCTGCACCGCGAATCGCTCAACTTTCCCAACCGGCAAGCGCCTGCCAATAAGCCCTGACGCTGCGTGACACGTGCACTATTTTGGTGCACAATAGTTTCTATTATCTCCCCAGGACCGCTGGGCCGGTCAGTCCGACATGCCGCATCTTGTTGTTCCGTCTGTCTATTGTGTTTATTCCCCCGGGTTTTTAACGGGCGCGGGAAGAGTGGTTTGGTTCTTGCATTGAAGCGCCCATGATGGGTGTTAAGCAATTTCCGGAATTCCGATCCGAGCGCTTACTCGATTACCTGAGCACCGCGGTAATGGTGCTCGATGACCATTTCCGGCTGATGTATCTCAATCCGGCGGGCGAGGTGTTGCTGGCGACCAGTGCCAGTCACGCGCGCGGCAAGGCAATCCGGGAACTCATCATCAATGCCGACATGCTTACCGAACACCTGAGCGCTGCGATGGAAAACGGTTATGTCATCAACCAGCGCAATTGCCGGCTGGAATTGCCCGACCTGCACAGCCTGATTGTCAATTGCACCCACACCCCGATCACCCTCCCGGGTCAGAGAAACGGCACTATGCTGGAACTGCGTAAGGTGGAACATCACTTGCGTATCGCACAGGAGGAGCAACTGATCACGCAGCAGGAGGCCACCCATGCGCTGCTACGCGGTCTGGCTCACGAAATCAAGAACCCGCTGGGTGGCCTGCGCGGTGCCGCCCAGTTGCTGGAACAGGAAATCGCCGATGCTGCACTCAAGGAATACACCCGTATCATTATCGGCGAGGCAGACCGCCTGCAGAACCTGATGGACCGGATGCTCGGCCCCAATGATATTCCCAACATGCGGGGTACGAATATCCACACCATCCTCGAACGGGTGCGTGAGCTGGTGCGAGTGGAAGCGGACAGCGGGCTGAGGATTCACCAGGATTATGATCCCAGCCTGCCGGAACTGCATGCCGATCCGGATATGTTGGTCCAGGCCATCCTGAACATTGTCCGCAATGCCGCCCAGGCGCTCGAGGGTGAAGGTGAAATCGTCTTGCGGACGCGGGTGCAGCGCCAGTTCAATATCGGTAACCGCCTGCACCGCCTGGTGGCCTGTATCCAGGTTATCGATAACGGTCCCGGTATCGACGAGCAACTGCGTGAAAAGATTTTCTTCCCGATGATCACCACCCGCAGTGACGGCACCGGGCTCGGGCTGTCCATAGCCCAGTCGCTGATCAGCCGCCACCAGGGACTGATCGAATGCAGCAGCAAGCCAGGCGAAACCGTGTTTACCATTTTAATGCCACTGGACAGCAAAAATGAGTCATAGCCAGAAAATCTGGGTCATTGATGACGACAACTCCATCCGCTGGGTGCTCGAAAAGGCGCTGCAGAAGGCCGGCCTGATGATGGAAAGTTTCGATAATGCAGGGAGTGCGCTCGAAGCCCTGCAGCACGAAGAACCCG
>JAOTTU010000227.1 GCA_029864225.1 Gammaproteobacteria bacterium
CATCAGGCCGTATTCCAGCAAAGTCAGCGCCATGCGGTGCTTGTCGCTGAGAAACAGGAAACCCGGGTCCGGCAGCAGTGTGAACGGCTTCTCCGAGAACTGGTAAAAGGATTCGTACATGCGGGGTCCGGCTGAGTGCGGTTACGGCTGGGCTTCGGCCTTGTTCAGAACCGTACCGACGATATTGGTAGTGCTGAGCAGTTCAACGGCGCGCTCGACGTCCTGCTTTTGGGTGCTGCCATCCTCGACGACCAGCAACGCGGCATCGACATAGGGTGAGAAGGCCAGGGCATCGGCCGTGGTCAGGACCGGTGGCAGGTCGAAGATAATGATGCGACTGTGGTAGCGTGATTTCATCCCCTGAACAAGGTCCGCCATTTTGGGTGAATTCAGCATCTCGGCCGAGTTGGCTGCTGGCGTGCCGCCCGGGAAGATGACCAGGTGTTCGATCGGGCCGGGTTGAATCAACAGTTCGGGGATGGGGGCGTCATTTTCCAGGTAGTCGCTGAGGCCCTTGCGCGGCGGCAGACCAAAGTGTTCCAGCATCTGCGGGTGGCGCAGGTTGGCATCGACCAGCAGCACGGTGTAGTCGACCTCGCGGGCAATGCTGATGGCCAGGTTAATGGCGGTCAGGGTCTTGCCCTCGCCTTCCCCCGGGCTGGTGACGCCGAGGACGTTCCAGTTGTTTTCCCGGAAGCGCTGCAGGACCTGGGTGCGCAGCCGCTTGTAGGACTCGGTGAACGGGCCGGGTTCCAGGCCGGTCACAATACGGTTCTTGCGCAACAAGGCATCATCCAGGGGCACGGACTGGGTCTGGCCATACTCGATTTTGCCGGTGCCGGCTTCGGGTTGAGCTGGGGCCGGTTCCGTGCCGCTCCTGATCTCACGCTCTTGGCGGGCCTTTTCCAATGCCTGTTTAATGCGTTCCATAATTCTGCTTACCTAAGCTATTGTTATCTAAGTATATAACCTAATCGGCCCAAGAAGTGATATTTGACCCGTAGGCGCGCCTGGCAGGTGCGATCACCCTTCTGGAAACCGTAAGAATTGAAGAGTGAAACATACTAATCGCCACGGAATCCACGGAAGAACACGGAAAGATGAAATCTTGAAATGGTAAAAATCATAATGAGGTGGTTGTCTAATTTCCGTGTCATTCCGTGTGTTTCCGTGGCCATTTAACAATTATTTCGGTTTTAATTTTTCCGTGTTCTTCCGTGGATTCCGTGGCTAAACAGGTTCTTACCCGCCCACTATGTTGTCCACCTTGCGCATCCCGCGGAACCACAGCACATCCAGCGGCGAGTACAGGAAGTGAATCAGCAGCAGCACTACAGTAATCACCCCAATCACGGCGGCGATAGTGAGCCACGTGCGGGTATTCTGCTTGCGCATGTCGGTAGCAGAGGCCAGGTAGGGGATTACTGCCAGCGGTGCCGTGTTGAGAATGCTCACCAGGCCCTTGGCCCCGCGCACCGCTGAATCCGTGCTCTCGGCCACCGCAGCGGAGCCCACGCCGGCACCCAGTGCCAGCACCAGGCTCAGGAAGATAATCGCCGGGCGGTTCGGGCTGATCGGCTCTTCCGGCCGAATGGCCGGATCGATCAGGGTAAATTTCTCACCCTTGCGTTCCTTTTCCATGGATTGTGCCACTTCGGCCGTCATCTGCTTGGCCTTGATCTCCTGGTAGCGGCTGGTGGCATTCTCGTAATCGCGCACCAGGGCGCGGTATTCGCCTTCCAGCTTGGGCATCTGCATGAGCCGGCTTACGTATTCGGGGACGCTTTTTCTCAACCGTTCCTGCCGCTCGCCAAGCAGTCTGATCTGTATATCGGCGGCCTCTATTTGCGATTTTAGAGTCATATAGGCCGGGTTGCTTGGGCTGGTACCCGAGGTATCCGAGGTGGTAGTCGCAGGTGGATTTTGGAGCGCCAGTTCAAGGGCGGCTATTTGGCGTTTGAGACGTTTTACATCCGGGTGCTCATCGGAGTAGGTCTGTTGTGCGCTAGCCAGTTCCTGGTTCAGGATATCCAGCTGGGCAAGTTGGTCATCCGTGGTGTCGACGATGCCAACCTCTTTTTCAAGCGCTTCGATTTCACGCTTGGTACTGACCACGTCAGGATGATCAGGTGAGTAACGGGTAGCCAGGCTGATGTAGCTCGTGCGCAGTGCATGCAGGCGTGCGGCGGGGCTCATCATGTCGTCAGCTTGTGTGTCGTAGGGGTCCAGTGTCGCCAGTTGTCCTCGCAGGTAGACTTTTTTTTCTTCGGCAGATTGTACCAGGTCGTTAATTTTATCTATTTCAAATTCCGCTCTTTGCAGCTGCTGTTCAATCAAACCCCGAGAATCAGGCAGCATATTGATGTTTTTCTCCTTGAAGGCGGACAAGGCGGCGTCCAGCTGTTTAATTTCTGCAGAAAGCCGGTCTGCCTCGGTGG
>JAOTTU010000072.1 GCA_029864225.1 Gammaproteobacteria bacterium
AACGAAAAACGAAAACGAAAAAGGGTCGGACCTGCGCAAGATGCTGTTTCAACTGAAGTCTAGTTAATAAAATCGGCATTCTCATCGCTTATCGCAAGCATTTCCCGCCTGGAATCGATGCAGTTATAGACCTCGGATTTACTGAGGCGGCAGGTCATGCCATCCTGGTCAAAAATATAACAATTATGGCGCGGCATGATGCTTCTTCTTTTAGCTGTCTTTTTATCCATGGATCAGGCCTTCTAAGGACTAAATACAGCTCTATTACCTGATTGTTTTTTGATTTTTCAGGATATTGCGCAGGTCCGACCCCTTATTACTTTGAGCAGCCTGTCTCAAACAGATAAACAGTGGTTGTTCAGTACATACAGACATCATGCCCATTTTAAAAAACCGGGATGTTCCCTTTTCTTGTTTTATCTCCTCTCCCTGAGGAGAGAGGGAGTTAACGTAACAGCAGTAATGGATTTTAGGAAAAGAGGCGTTTATTCTTCCTGTACGCCATGTGGTGCCAGGCGCATACCAGACGGGAATACGTAATATGGTCGCCGTCAAGCGGATCGTGCTCGATGTACTCAAACCCCACCAGCCGAATGCGCTGGAATTTACCCGTACCGTTGCCGAGGTCGGATCGGACTATCGTGTCCGTGTCATGGTCATGGAGGTGGACGAGAACACAGAGACACTGCAGATGGAAGTGGAAGGCAGCGTCATCGACTTCGAGGCGATCCAGTCAAGCATCAATGCCATGGGGGGCTCACTGCACAGCATCGACGAGGTGGAAGTGCACAACGATGCGGATGGCGGTTAACGGACCGTGAAGCTGGTCAGCCGGGCGAGCTTCCTGCTTCGTATAACCAGGACACACGGCATCATCCGCCGCTATTTCGTGGTCAACGGCTTTGACGGCGCATTGACCATGCTCGGCCTCATCATGGGATTTCTCATCAGCGAACCGACCAGCCTAACCGTCATCATCAGCGCCTGCCTGGGTGCGGCCATCGCCCTGGGCGTCAGTGGCGTGAGCAGTGCCTATGTGAGCGAGTCGGCAGAGCGGCAGCGCGCCCTGATGGAACTGGAAGAGGCCATGGTCGCCGACCTGCAGGACAGCTACCACGGGGATGCGGCGCGCTGGGTGCCGATGCTGATCGCGATTGTGAACGGGGCGTCACCGCTGGTCATCTCGCTTCTGATCATAACGCCGCTGTGGCTCTCGAGTGCCGGTATTGCCCTGCCTGTCTCCCCCCTGCATGCCAGCATCGTGGTGGCTATGCTGACCATCTTTATCCTCGGAGTCTTTCTTGGCCAGGTCGCCGGTGTTTCCTGGTGGCGCAGCGGCCTTCGGACACTACTCATCGCCGCACTGACGGCGGCACTCATCTACCTGCTTGCAGGACGTTAGTGTGGCGCCGCAGGACTGGCACGCCCTCGAGGCAGAAGAGGCGCTGGCGCGTCTCGACAGCACGGCCAACGGATTGACCACCGCAGCCGCGCAGCAGCGGCTGCTGGATTACGGACCCAATGCCATCCCCGGCAAACGACGCAAGTCCGTGCTGTCGATGCTGCTGGGCCAGTTCGCTGATTTCATGATTATTGTCTTGCTGGTGGCGGCGGTTATCTCGGGTTTCATTGGCGAGCCCCAGGACACCATCGCCATACTGGTCATCGTGCTGCTTAATGCCATCATCGGCACGGTGCAGGAATTCCGCGCCGAGCGTGCCGTGGCGACATTACGGGAGATGGCGGCACCAGAGGCGCAGGTCCTGCGCGATGGCGAGGTTGTCACCCTGGCAGCATCGGGACTCGTCCCCGGGGACGTGGTGCTGCTGGAGGCGGGCAATGTCGTGCCAGCGGACTTGCGCCTGCTGCTGGCGACAGAGATGCAGGCCGACGAATCGGCCCTGACAGGCGAATCCCACCCGGTGGGCAAGCAAGTGGCGCGGCTGGAGAAAACCGAACTGCCGCTGGGCGACCGTATCAACCTGGCCTTCAAGAGCAGTCTCATTACCCGGGGGCTGGGACAGGGCGTCGTTGTGGCCACCGGCTCGCAGACAGAGATTGGCCGTATCGCCGAACTGCTGCGCGGTGAGGCGGGTGTGAAGACACCGTTGCAGGTGCGTCTTGCCCGCTTTGGCCGCTACCTGGCGCTGGCTGTTCTGGCGATATGTGCCGTGGTGTTCACGGCCGGCCTGCTGCAGGGTCAGCCGGTCATGCTGATGTTTCTCACGGCGGTCAGCCTGGCGGTGGCGGCGATACCTGAGGCCCTGCCGGCGGTCGTGACTATTTCGCTGGCCTTTGGTGCGCGCAAGCTGGTTCGGCACAATGCGCTGGTGCGCAACCTGCCGGCAGTCGAGACGCTGGGCTCGGTAACCTGTATCTGCTCGGACAAGACCGGCACCTTGACCGAGAACCGCATGACTGCCGAGCGGTTCTACGTGGGGAACCGGTGGGTCGATGCGCTGTCCGGGACTGATGCTGCTGCAGCTCAGGTGATGCTTGGCCGTGCCATGGCCCTGAACAACGATGTGGCGATCAGGGACGGTAGTCCGGCCGGTGAACCGACCGAACTGGCATTGTTTACAGCTGCCGAGGTCTCCGGTTACCTGAAAGACGAACTTGAACAGGAGATGCCGCGGCTGATGAGCATCCCGTTCGACAGCTCACGCAAACAGATGAGCACCTTACATCGCAGCGGCGGGGGTGTCACGGTGTTCGTCAAGGGCGCCCCTGAAAACGTACTGGCGCAATGCACCCGCATCCTGCAGCACAACGGTCCGGTAGCGTTTGAACGCGACAGCGTACTGGCGGAGGCGGAACGGCTGGCGAACGAGGGTTACCGCGTGCTGGCGTTTGCCATGCGTGAGCTTGCCGAACAGCCGCATGAACCGGATGCGCAGACGGTCGAACGGGACCTGACCTTCCTGGGGCTGGCGGCGCTCATCGACCCGCCGCGACCCGAGGCACAGCAGGCCGTGGCCGACTGCCTCACCGCCGGGATCACCCCGATCATGATTACCGGTGACCATTCGGGAACGGCCATGGCGATAGCCGAGCGGCTTGGTATCGTGGCTGACGGCGACGGACTACTCACCGGGAGCGAACTGACGCAGCTGGATGATGCGGCATTTACGCGTCGCGTCGAATCGGTACGCGTGTATGCTCGTGTCAGTCCGGAACAGAAACTGCGCATCGTCAAGGCGCTGCAGGCCAATGGTGAGTTTGTTGCCATGACCGGCGACGGTGTCAACGATGCGCCGGCGCTTAAGCGTGCCGGCATCGGTGTGGCCATGGGACAAAAGGGCACAGACGTGGCGCGCGAGGCCTCGGACATGGTGCTGCTGGACGACGATTTCGCCACCATTGTCCGCGCCGTCCGGACGGGGCGCCATATCTTCGACAACATCCGCAAGTTCATCAAGGACACCATGAGCTCGAACTCGGGCGAGATCTGGACACTCTTTCTGGCGCCATTTCTCGGTCTGCCTATACCCCTGCTGCCAATCCACATACTCTGGATCAATCTCGTCACTGACGGACTGCCGGGTCTGGCCTTTACCGCCGAACCGGCGGAACCCGGGATCATGCGGCAGCCGCCACGGCCACCGCAGGAGAACATCTTCGCTCATGGCATGTGGCAACACATCGTCTGGGTCGGCCTGTTTGTCGGCGGCCTCTCGATTGCCTCGCAGGCCTGGGCCATCTCGCGCGGGGTCGCGTACTGGCAGACCGTGGTGTTCACCGTCCTGACCGTGTCGCAGCTGTTCCATTCACTGGCGGTGCGCAGCGAGACCGCCTCCTTGTTTTCCATCGGCCTGTTCAGCAATATGCCCATGCTGGGCGCTGTCATCCTTACGGTCATCATGCAGCTGGCAGTGATCTATGTGCCGGCGCTCAATGGCATCTTCCATACGCAGCCGTTGCCGCTCTTCGACCTCGCTGTCTGCCTGGCGTTATCCTCGCTGGTCCTGTGTGCGGTGGAAATTGAAAAGTGGCTGGTGCGGCGCGGGGTGATTTACGGAATGAGCGGGGTCAGATCCTAGTTATTCCTGGTATTAGAGGAAACCGGGAACTGACCCCGTTTATTATTGAAAAATCCCGTCCTTGCAGCGAACTAACCCGGAGCGCCACGCAGGCGCGATCCTTACTGCTCCCAGACTGTCCGACAGGTACCGCTCCATTGACCCCGCCGATAGAGAACGCTTCCACGGGCAGCCTATCGAAGCCTAAAGGTATTCCTGCGAGTGCCGATGACAGGTTATAGATTAGTATTTTCTACTTTACTTATATTCTCAAATTAGCACCTCATAAGGAGATACACCATGTACTGGGATACCCTGACCACGGTGGGCGTTATCGTCTCGATTGTGTCGATCCTGGGCGCTTTCTACCTGGAATTGCGCAATCGGCCGGTCACGCGCCTTGATGAGCCGCGTGAGACCTGAGAGGTAGCGGAGACAGCATAAGTCATTCAAAATCTCGCCATTACAGCGAACTGAATATACTCTCACCCCATTGGCGCCCGATGGTGCGCAGCGATTATGTAGCTGCGCCTCGCAGGTGCAATGCGTAGCTGCACCATCCGGAACGATCTGCAGGCGCGATAAATTTTCTATACAACAGCATCGACATAAAAACATTCTGGTTTTTCACGCTAGATAGTAACCATGCCCATCAAAAACCATCATGTCCCCTTATTTCCATTGACTGACTCCAGTCGACTCCCAAGCGATTTGTTTCGGTCCGACCCGGTGCATCACAGAGATGCCAATGCGAACGGTACGGAATACTAGAGTAACAGTCGGGGTCTTACTAAGCGGCGTAGTTGCCGGGCTACTCATGCTGACACTTGGCATAAAGGGCCCGTTCTACCGAACAGAAGTTGTAAATCTTCCGGTAAACTTACAATCACCTTCGGAGCATCAAGTCCAATTTACAGTGGATCGTTCGGAGGAGTACATGGTAGAAATCCATCTGAATACTGTCTTCCCGGAAGAAAAGATTGATAAAATCCTTGGGGATTTTGTTGCGGGAGGTGGCGGAAATATAGATGTGTCATGGAAAGTTAATCTTGACGAAGCTGTTATTGCACAAGGTTCACGTGCTGAATATGGCTACTCTCCAATATGGGGCGGAGGCCGTTCGGGATTGGCTATCGGTTCTTTCCGTGCCGACAAGGGGAAGGAATATACCTTGTATATAGTTACAAAAAATGAGAGCAGCGACTGGAACCGGGCGGATCCGTATATTGAGGTGGGTCTTCATCCTGGCAAGCTGGAGGGTTACCTGGTGTCGCAGATTTTTGGACTCTTAATCGCAGCTGTATCTGGAGTACTGCTGGTAGTTGTGACACTTATAGTCATTAACGCTAAACGAAATACTGAATCCAAGAAAGCGCCCCAGCCGACGCGGTAAACTGCGCGGTTGAGCTTAAATGTTCTGTGCTTTGGAAAAATCATGGCCACAGATGATTGGTATAGAAACAAGAAGTGGAATGAGGAGATCGAAAAGGAGTTCTTCTCAAGGCTCAAGCGCGCCAGATCACAGAGAGATCAATACCTGGTCATCCAGGCTTTAACCTTAGCGAAGCATTATCCAGAAGCATCACTTCGACTTGTAAATTTCTATTTTGAGACTCGCAAAAAAAAGTTCGACGATATGAGAGCGCTGCTGGCTAGAGCTGAGGCGCTTCTGGAACTGGCGGAAATCGACGAAGCCATGGTGGCCTATCGCGCAGTTTTGGCCAGAGAAGAAGCATTCCCGAACCATCAATCCGATACATACGTGAACTATCCATACATTGTTGCCACGCACGGTATCGAATCTGAATATGACAATGCGCTAAAAATATTGGATCAACATGCGCATCGCTTGGCCTTTCCTCTTGACCGTTTTAAATGGCATGCAGCAAAAGCGCTTATCGAAAAAGACGCCAAGCATGCCTCACAGGCATTAGCGGCCACAAAGGTAAAAAAGTCTGGTTTCAGGTTTCATCAGAATCTCGGATTAGTTGGCACAGAGCATGCAGAGACCATCAAAGAGTTGTGTAAAATCTGCACATAGCAAAGAGCACCTGTAGGAGCACCGACCTCCGGCGCGATTGTCGAACACCCCATCGCGGTCTGGAGACCGCTCCTGCAAAGTCCAATGGAGCACCTGTAGCGCCTTGCAGGCGCGATCACTTCCCCTAGAACAACCAACTCACCAGTTGGCAGTAATCAAATCCCGGTCATTGTTAGCGACCACTTTGTAACAAATTGTGGCCAAAGCCCTGTATTCGGTGGTCGGTGCCATTCTTATTGTTGACAAAAACACTCAGGTACTCGCAATATTAAGATATTAATAAGAATCAGAATCAATACGGGCGCCATTTTCCGCCGGCAGCAGCCACACCAGCAAGTTAGAGGGATCCATTCACAATGAATAAATTATCCGGTTTTTCGCAGGTAGCTTCCCTTATATTCACGCTGCTGCTGGCCACGTCGCTGTGCCTGGGCCTGGCCGCCCGCGCGGTCGCTGATCCGGAGGCCGCGCCTCACCCGGTCTATATCGTGGTGCTGAAGTCGGCCCCCGGTGCCGTTAACCGGGCCGAGCGCCTCGGCACGCTGCATACCGCGCAACATATTTACCGGGCGGTGTTTCCCGGATTTGCCGCCCCGCTCAGCCCGCAAGCGAGGGAGGCACTGACCAACAACCCCCATGTTGAGCTGGTTGAAGCGGCCCACGAAGTGCACGCCATCGCTGAATCCCTGCCCACCGGCATTGACCGTATTGATGCGGATAAGGCGCACACCGGGGGTGCCACCGGCGCAGGCGCCACGGTGGCGATCGTTGATACCGGCATCGACCTGGACCACATGGACCTGGTGGACCGGGTGAATAGCGCACTTTCCAATACCTTCGTCAGCAAGGGCAATACCACCGTCGGTGGCGAAGACGATCATGGGCATGGCACGCACGTGGCCGGCACGGTCGCCGCAACGGCGAATGGCGCGGGCGTCATCGGCGTCGCGCCGGGTGCCAGCCTGGTTGCCCTGAAGGTGTTGAACAAACGCGGCTCGGGCAGCAGTGCCGATATCATCGCCGCGCTGGATTTCATCACCGCCCATAACAATGCCGCGGCCTCTTATGCCGACATGATTCATGTCGCCAACCTGAGCCTGGGCGGCAATGGCTCCGACAAGGACGGCCCCTACCGGCGTGCCTTCGAGGCGACCGTGGCCAGTGGCTGCTTCGTGGTGGTGGCCGCGGGCAATGAATCCGACGACGCCGCCAACCACGTACCGGCCGCCTATGATTCCGTGTTCACCATTTCCGCCATGAACCCGGCCAACGATACCTTCGCGTCGTTTTCAAATTACGGCGCCGACGTGGATATGACCGCGCCCGGTGTCTCCACCCTCTCCACCTACCTGAACGACCAGTACGCGAGCTTCAGCGGCACCAGCATGGCCTCCCCGCACGTCGCCGGGGCCGCGGCGCTTTATGTAGGCCAGAACCTGTCAACGCTGACAAAGGCCGGCGCCGTCAACACGATCCGCAACACCCTGCTGGGCAGCGGCGAGGCGATCGTGATGGCCGGCGATACAAAAGACGGCATCCATGAACCGCTGGTCGATGCCGAGGCGGTACTCGGCTCGATCACACCACCCAGCCCGGCCCTCAACGTTTCCATGACCACGGACAAGGCCAGCTACACGGAGTCGGACACCGAAGCGGTACTGACGGTCACGCCGCGCGACGAGAACGGCGATCTCGTGACAGGCCTGGCAGCATCGGCATTTGTCGTCAGCGGCGCGCCCGTATTGGGCTTTGTCGAAACCACGGGTAGCTACGCGATCACCCTCGACATTGCCGACTTTGACATGGATACGGATTACCCGGTAACGGTGGACGTCACCGACAGTCGCAGCCTGAGTGATTCCGCCACCACCACCATCCGCAAGGCCACGGCGGTGACCGTGCGTGTATCCGGTATCGCCTATGAACTGATCTTCAAGAACCTGCGCGTGCACATCACGGTCGAGGACCTGGCGGACAACGCGGTGTCCGGCGCCGAGGTCACTTTCACCCTGAACCTGGACGGTGCCCCGTTCCGCAGCTATCTCGGCACCACCGACTCCAGCGGCCGGATCAGTGCGCGGGTGGGTGGCGCGAAACCAGGTGACTACACAACCAGCATCGACTACATCACCAAGGACGGTGTCGTCTATGACGACACCCTGAACGCTGCAGATCCAGGGTTCAGCTTTTAGCTGGAATTACGGGCGCAGGCCGCGTTATTCAGTTCCAGACGAACCCGGCAACGGGGACGGGTCTGTCCAACATCTTCTTTCTCTGTCGAAGCGCCCCGCGGCGCCATACAGAGGCAGCTTGTGCTAACCGCAGTATGCCCGGCACATCCGGCCTGATGGGCACGGCCCGGTGGTCTTTGCCCAGCCGCCGGGCCTGACATGGCTATTCCTCCAGCTTCTTGTGCAGGACCAGCGGTATGGCCTGTTTCTTTCGTATGCGAATATTGAGCATCTCGACAAACACCGAAAAGGCGATGGAGAAATAGATGTAGCCTTTCGGTACGTGCACATCGAAGCCTTCCGCGATCAGGGTCACGCCGACCAGGATCAGGAACGAGAGCGCAAGCATCTTGACGGTCGGATGCCGGTCGACAAAATTCCCGATCGGTTCGGCCGCCACCAGCATGACGCCCACGGCCAGGATGATGGCGATGGCCATGATAGAGACATGCTGCACCAGCCCCACGGCCGTGATCACGGAGTCCAGGGAAAACACCACGTCCAGCACGGCGATCTGTACCAGCACCGTGCCCAGTCCCGAGACCAGCGGAACCCCGCTGTCCCCGACCGCACCCTCCAGGCTGACATGAATCTCATGTGTTGACTTGGCAAGCAGGAACAATCCCCCGCCGATCAGGATCACATCCCGTCCCGAGATCACCTGACCGAACAGGTCAAACCAGGGCTCGGTCAGCCCCATCACCCAGACAATGGAGAACAGCAGCGCCAGGCGCGTGAACATCGCCAGGCCAAGCCCGACGCGGCGAGCGAAGTTGCGCTGCTGCACGGGCAATCGACCAACCAGAATCGAGATAAAAATGATGTTGTCGATGCCCAGCACGATCTCGAGTGCCGTCAGAGTACCCAGAGCGACCCAGGCCTCGGGCGATATGACCCATTCGAACATAATTTCCTCCAATAAAAAGCAATAACAAGGGAGTGGATACAATTTATACCGGACGGTCCGGGAACAAGCCACGGCCACGCCGGGACGTCCCCTGGCGTGACAACGGGACCCGGATATGGCCGGATTCAGCTGATATCAGCATATACCGACAAGAATAATACGAACAAGGAGTAACTCATGAGCTGCGTATGCATTATGCATGGGGTCGGACCGCAGTAACGCACTCAATAAGGAGACTTTTCACCCAGGAAACGATAGTGTACAGGGCTTAGACTGC
>JAOTTU010000073.1 GCA_029864225.1 Gammaproteobacteria bacterium
TTTTGCCATGCGGTGAGGCCATTGCTGTGGTTGTCCCTGCCAGGCTTTCTTTATCGGTAATAAATCGGCTTACAAAATAGATAATGGGGAAATCGCGTTTTATCGAGTTGCTGTGAAAGTTTTTCATCGGCATCTCAGTTGTAAATGCGATCATGTCACCGGTTTTTAGCGGGGTGGTGGACGTTGCGGCCCAGACTTTCTCTTTACCGGTATCAACTTCGGCATAGGTGTAACCTGCAGCCTCGATTATATCCGTCACCTTGCCGTAAATTCTGTTCGGGGCCGGTTGCAGTATTTCATCGGTATTTTTCTGATTGGCATAGGCGGAATTGATTATGCCTGTATTGAACAGAGTGAATGCAGAACACGCAAGCAGTGTCACTAAAAAACCAGTGCGATGTAACATAATGTAATTACCTAAGGTTAATGATTTAACAGGCGCTGAACATAATATATGAAGCTCAGCTTAGCGTTGAGCGGTTGCGATAATTCGAATATACAGTACATCAGGAAACGCGGCGAGTATTGAAGCGACCATAGGGATCAGGACCCTTTTGAAATGGTACTGACCCCTCTAGTGTGTGTGGCAAATGTTGCACGCCTCAAGCCAATGGCGGAAGCGCTCGATCTTGGTTTCCATTGAACAAGTCGGCGGCAGCGCGTCCAGGTAGTGGTCATACGCCTCTATTTATCGAGCTGCTGGTCGCTTGACAGGCTTTCCCAGGGCGTCAGATTGTCGGAGCCTGCCGTTGTGGTCATGCCGAATCCAGGGGATGCGCAACAATACCGGTTTCATTATGGTGCAAATCAATGCACCTGGGCACGCTGGAATTTTGCCTTGAAGCGCTGTAGCAGCGAGGGGATTTTTTCCTCGCGCTCTGGTTCGGATTCCGTATCCGCCGTCCTGTCCGTTGAGAAGGAGGTCACCATCTTGCGCCACTGAATGACGCTGCCCTCATCCATGCTGCCGGGTGGTCCGAGCGGATCAGCGCCCAGCGTGCCGACCAGTCCATTGAGGTAGACATCCTCCTGGATCTGGCTGAGCTTTTCATTGGCCAAATCCAGACGCTGGCTGATACCGAGACGCTCGGCCTCGTCTGCAAAGTTGGGATCATCAATAAATGTCTGCAGGTTGCTAATATGGCGTTTCCACAACTCGATATCGCGCAACTGCCTGACCTTCAGGCGCTCATGGTACCAGTCCGAGTTGAGCAGGTAATCGCGTGTAAACATGGCGCGTATGTCCGGGTGGTGTGCGTCCATCTCCTGGTATTCGCCACTCGCCATGATATGCAACAGCGCACGCAACGGTGGACAGGCGTCCTCGATGCTGCCGTCGTCCAGGTAGCGCTGTGCCACCCGCTGTTGTGCCTCGACGATATTGTTGATGCCGTCGGCAAAGATATCGAGGCCCTGTATTTCCGGTTTTAAAATCTCTTCTGTGAACACCGCCTGCGGGTTGTCGAAGATCTTGCCGAAGAAACCGTGTACGAACTGTTCGGTGATGCGGTATCCCAGACGACTGGCGAGCACGGTCTTGCCGTTGTGCTGGAAGTCTTCCAGCGGTTCCAGGTAGCCGTTACTGATCAGGTAGTTGGCATCACGCTCTTCGGGATCGATGCGCGCCCAGATCTCCGGCACCAGCAGGCTGATGTCATGATCGACACGCACATGCGGACCTACGTAGCCCGCGGAACTGGAAAAACCCTGGTAGCCGGTGAGAATATACGATACCAGCGCATTGTTGAGATCCGCGGTGGGCCGCAGTGCGTTGAATGGTCCCTTGGTGAGTGCGCCTTCACTGCCGGCGCCGGTGGTGGATGGCGACTTGCCGGTCAGGCTGCAGACGAAATCCATGAACAGTTCCGGCAGTTCCTGGTAGTGGATGGGATTGTAGACCGCCAGCGGGCGTATGCCAGCTTCTGGCGGGTTGTTGCGACGGCCTGCAAGCACCGCATCGACCGGGTGGCAGACGGTATTCTCCAAATCAATCTTGCGGTGGAAGCGGGTACTCATATCAGCCATGTATTTGCCCGTCGGATTGGCCAGATCGGGACGGATCTGCTGGTAGCGCGGGTTTACCGATGGCTTGCCATTGACGATGCGCGGGTGTGCCGATGATACGACGTAGCCCTTGCCATCCTCATACGCCTGTTGCAGCAGCGACCGCATGGGAAGAGTGAAGTGGCAGAATGTGTGCACGTCGTTGACCACATCGGCGAGCTTTTCACCGGCAAGTGGTTCGTAGTTGGCGAAGAAGTTGCCGGGTTGTGACATATCCAGCTCGGTCTGCCTGTCAAAGCCGGGATGAATGGCATCGTCCGGACGCTGAAACAGACGGTATTCGCAGTTCTTGGTCAACTTGATACTGTGCTTGCCGTCGTGCGCCGGACCGCAGCCGGCAACACATTCCGGCGGCACCACGATTGAGGCGGTTATGTCGTCCTCCATCTGCACCTTTTCCGTTGCGATGTAGTCCTGGCGCAGCTTGAAGGTGCGCCACTTGCCATCACGGTCGAAACCTACCCGCAGGTAGGAGGCGACGATGTTGCGGTCGTCCAGCTTGAGTTCGTGCGCCGGCGCGCCGTCCACCTCGTCGACCGAGAGATGATCGCGCCAGTTGTTTCCCCACTCGATCCTGTAGAAGCGCTTGATCAGGAATACCAGCGCCAGGATACGCGGCGGTATGGCGGCCAGCCATTCGTTGAACTCGTCGGTATTGGCCGAGGTCGGGGTGAGCAGTTTGATCACCGAGCCCAGGCTGCGTTCCGGGCTCAGCGGCTTGCGGGTCGGGTCGCGGTCATCGTCCTCGAAACCCGGCTTGAAACGCCGGGAATAATCCCGGTCGAAGATCGCCTGGACCTGGTCGAGGTCCTTCTTCAGGTCATCGACAAACAGCGGGCGATAGATGACGGCGTCATCAAGGGACTTGGAAATCTCGGACTTGCCGCCGCCGGAAACCGTCGATGGCTTGTGGCAGAAGGTGCCTTCGGGATTTGTACCCACGATACGCCATGACGGCGCACCCGGATGTTTCTGCATCTCAAGCTTGTAACCGCTCGGCTGCATATAGATCTTTCCCGGCTGCAAGCGGATCTTCTGCTTCACACCGTCCCTTTCCCAGGTGATAGTCTGGGCGTTCAGGTCCATGCGCAGCTTTTGCGGCACATAGATGATGTCGGGATGATTGCGGTCAATCGCGTAGCCCTCGGGCTGCACATCCATCACGGCGCCATAACGCTCGACCATGTCCGTAAAGGTGAAACCGGGCTTCTGGGTGCGGCTGTCGACTCCGAACTCCTCACCGTGATTGCGGCGCGGGAAGGCCAGCGCACCGCCCGCATGCTCCTCTTCTGACAATCCGTAGAGATTGGCGGAAAAACTGATCTGGGTCTTGACCTCTTTCTTGCAGTAACCGAAGTAATTGTCCGCCAGGAGGGTGACGATCACACCGGACGCGTCACGGGCGGTGAGCTTGAAGACCTGGCCATCGTTGTAGAGTTCATCCGCTTCCTTCCAGCACATCCCGTCATCACGCTGGCGTTCGCTGGCCGCCTCCCAGTGCGGCAGGCCCAGTTCTTTTTTGGTCAGACCGACCAGGTGGGGTGCCAGGATTGCGCAACCGGTATGACCGGTCCAGTGCTCGACATCGAGTCCGGCATCACACTCGGCCAGGTGAGGATTGCCGGCATTGCCGAAGATGCTTTCAACGAAATCCAGGTTGCTGACCAGGTTGCCCGGCGCAAAGAAACGGATCTCCATGCTTTTTTCCGGTTGCCGGTTCGGCACCTCCGGACAGACGGTGGGCCGCAACAGCAGGGAGGTGAACATGCGCGCCGGTTCGTGCAGGGCCGCAGTAAAGGGGATGGTTAGCAGTTCAGGCGGCGGGTTCAGCGCATGCGACAACATGATGGCGAAGGTCTGCCTGGGAACGGCCTTCTTGTCGCCCGGGATCGGCAGGCCGCCCTCGGCCACGTGAAATGAGCCCTTGGTGGTGCGCCGGTCACTGGCCGGGTTGTGCAGTACCCCTTGCCTGACGCGGTAACTGGAAACGATGTCCGAGTGAAACTCGTCCTTGCCCATAGGTAACGAGAGTTCGCGCGCCACGCCATGGCGGTCGAGGATAAATGTCTGGGTCGGAAGTGTGGGGAAAGGGTCGAGTTCAAGACCGTCGAAATAGCGTTCCAGAAAATTCTGGATACGCTGGTCCGTCCAGCAGTGGTAATCGGAGAGCAGGCGGTTCTTCTCGCGGTAGCTTCTCATCAAGTCCTGCGAGATGCTGAAAAAATGCCTGAATTCATCCGGAACACTGGTGGGCTGTCCAGATGATGCAAGCTTCAGGTTGATGTAAAGCTGGAGCTTCTTGCGCTCTTCTTCCGGACACTCGACTTTCTTGTTTAACCCAAGAGCGTGAGTAAAATCCATGGGCGACTCTCCGTTGATATTGTTTTCCAATTGCAGATTGTTCGCGATTTAACTGTGTAATCTTAGCTGATCTGTCGAATGAATGCAGAGCTGCTCTTATCTAGTTGTTTTTATTTGCATAGACATACGGCTTTTTACCTGATTGACAGAAATAAAAACGGTTCTCTTACGGACCGATGCCTGAATACGCGCAGGAAACCGGGGATTATGAAGCGATTCGCTTGCAGCAGTTAAATTTGAAAATCATGGCCGGATCAGTAGCGGTGCGACTTGTCAGGCAAAGCTATCGCAGATAGGCGTAGCCTTCTTGCTGTTGCAGCCTGATGATTTCCGCATCCGCCATTGGCACCATTGTCACGAACCCGTGTATGTCTGCCGGCGTGTAATCCATCATGCTTGCAGCGGCACGGCACATGCGGAACTCGATCGTGCTCCCGACCGTCATGCTTTGCGCCCGCGCCATCAACTCACTGTATTGCTCAAGCCGATCAAGTGCAAAAAAAGGAATGGCATTGCCATGGATAATGACCACTATGGAACTTTCCAATGGGTCCGAACCATACAGCTTATAGAGATAGCCAAGCCGGTCCAGCACATTACCAAGCTCCGCAGTGTTACCTGTTGTCAGATCGTATAACACCTTCTGCGGCCGGTATTCGACATCAGCAACACCGGCCGTACCCCATGGGGCGCGCTCTGCGGAAAATACCGTAACACCTGCCACGGTGACAAGAAACAAAATGAATATCGCTTGCAGCAATCTGTTCATTCTATCCAGCGCTTCTGCCGGAATGCCCCACGATCAATTCTCAGCCAGAAATCCGAAGGCCTTGTCGTGCACATAGACCAGCTTGCACGGCTCGATGTACTTCGCATCGTGGATTCTTCCGGCCCTGATGTAACCGGTCTCGCCCTGGATAAGGAATATCCTGTCACCGTCAGGAACGAGGCCATCAGCTCCCCTGGTGTAGAACTGGATGGACATCTTGCCCTCTATAACAACGGTCATATCGTCTCCGGGATGTGAATGCGGCGGCTCTTCGCTGCCGGCCTCCCACTGCTCCAGCATCACCTCCGCGCCATCCGGGTTTGAGGGGTAGCTAGTCCTGACGGTGAAGCCATCCGGCGTGTCGGGAAGCGCAACGTGATTGCCCCAGACCGCGCTGTTCGCGGATGTCACCTCCGCACCGTTATCCGTTTCACCCCGAGTCATATGTCTGCTCCTGAACGTTTGTTTCAGTGAAGTGCACATAATAGATTATTCTGAAATTTCGGTGTACAGCTTAATAGACGCCCGCAAGGTGGCAGTGCATGACCTGCATATCTCGCGCCCTGTACGGGAACTGTAGTGAAACATATCAGGAACCCGTGAGACAGAACCGTTGGCCTGAACTCAGTTCTTTACATCAGTGCATTAAGTGGATCCACCGCCGCCCGCTGAGAAATGCGGGCTAGCTGGCCATGTGGATCGATTCCGGCAGGGTGATTTCCATCTCGATCGGCAGGTGGTCGGAAAGCGAATAGTTCAGCACCTTGATACGGTCCACATGCAGGGTAGGCGTGACCAGGATGTGGTCAATGTTGTGTTGCGGCCGCCAGCTGGGAAAGGTATCCAGGCCATGGAAGGGCTCGCGCATCATGGTGCGGTTGATCAGGAAATCCATCTCCGGGCTGTTCGCATGACAGTTGAGGTCTCCCATCAGGACCACGTGGCGGTACTCGTTCACGATTTCACTGACATAATCGAGCTGCCGCATGCGCCCACGCTTACCGAGTGCAAGGTGC
Source organism: Gammaproteobacteria bacterium (assembly GCA_029864225.1). Classification (GTDB taxonomy): domain Bacteria; phylum Pseudomonadota; class Gammaproteobacteria; order UBA9214; family UBA9214; genus CAMYJZ01. The sequence goes on from JAOTTU010000073.1 coordinate 6,211, forward strand.
AGGATCAGCACGATCAGCGGGTCCCTCTTGCTGCCGTAGCGTACAAACAGTGCGCCGCGGCCCGGGATCCGGCCCGGCAGCCGGTGTTCGACGACCTCGGCGGGTTGAATCCGGCTCAACAGGCCGGTGCTGTGACTGGTCAGGCGCCCGATGCGGCGGTTGGTCTGGTCATACCAAAACTGCATGCCGGACTTCTCACTCAGGTATTGTGTCAGGTTCACATAACCGCTGCGCAGGCTGCCGGCATCGACCTCCTGCAGACCGACGACATCGTAGTCACTGATCAGGCGTGCTATGCGGTCCAGATTGCTGAAACGCTGGGCATGCGGGAGCACGTGTTTCCAGCTGTGGGTGATGTAATGCCGGTAACGGCCGGTACTGATGCCTGCCTGGATGTTATAGCTGAGCAGGCGGATGCGCTGCCCGGTGCCCTTGTCATGCCTGGCAACAGGTTCGGACGCACCCGGCTGCGACACCGTGGCGGTCATTAGGTTGGACATACCAGATTTCCCATCTGCTCCGTGAGTTTTCTATTTTCCCTGTAATCGACCGGGCAGTCGATAATGCTCACCGTGTCATTGGCGAGCGCCTCTGCAAGTATAGCAGGCAAATCCTCCGTCCTCTCGACGCGGTAACCCTTGCAGCCGAAGGACTCGGCATACTTCACGAAATCAGGATTGGTGAACTTGATATGCGAGCTGCGTTCGAACTGGTTCAGCTGTTTCCATTCAATCAGACCGAAGCCGCAGTCGTTCCATATCAGGATAACAATCGCCAGCTTGCAGCGCATCGCGGTTTCGATCTCCTGCGAGTTCATCAGGAAACCCGCATCCCCGGTCACGGCCACGATATTGCGCTCGGGGTACACCAGCTTGGCGGCAATCGCCCCTGGCACCGCGATACCCATGCTGGCAAAGCCATTGGATATCAAGCAGGTATTCGGGAATTCACAGCGGAACATGCGCGCCATCCACATCTTGTGCGCACCGACATCACAGATAACGATGTCCTCAAGCTTGAGCGCGGTGCGCAGGTCCCAGATGATCTTCTGAGGCTTGACCGGGTACTCCGTGTCATCGCGGTGCAGGTTCATCTCATCGATCATCGCCTCGCGCAGCGGGCGCATATGGTGCCCCTGGTGCGGCGTCGCCAGCGCGGCAATGCGCACCAGACTGTGCTTCAGATCGCCGATGACACCGACCTTGACCGGGTAGTGTGCATCGACCTCGGCCGGCGAATGATCGATATGAATGATGATGCGATCGCGTGTCGGGTGCCACAGGTAGGGATGGTATTCGACCAGGTCATAACCGACGCAGATGATAACGTCCGCCTGGTTGAAACCGCCGCTGACATAGTCATTAGCCTGCAGCCCGGCGCTGCCGAGCGCGCACGGGTGTTTGAAAGGAATGACACCCTTGGCCATGAAGGTGTTGGCCGCCGGTATGTTCAGCGTGCCGGCGAAGTCCGCCAGTTGTTTCCAGGCCTTGGAGCGCACCACACCGTGACCGGCCAGGATGATCGGGTTGCGCGCGGCGCTGATCAACCGGGCCGCCTGTTCCACCTTTTCAGCCGATGGCTCGGGATCCTGCGGGTGGTCCACCGGCAGCATGTCCTGCTCGACCTCCATCTCGGCGATATTTTCCGGAAACTCGATGAAGGTCGCACCGGTCTTTTCCGTCTGCGCCAGCTTGAAGGCCTTGCGTACCACCTCGGGAATGATCTCGGGCTCTAGCAGGCTGGCGGAATACTTGGTGACCGTGTGGAACAGCTTCTCCAGGTCGAGGACCTGGTGCGACTCCTTGTGCAGGCGGTTGGTGCCGGCCTGGCCGGCGATAGCGACTAGCGGCGCATAGTCGAGGTTGGCATCGGCCACACCGGTGATGAGATTGGTTGCGCCCGGGCCGAGTGTCGCCAGGCAGACGCCCGGGCGTTCCGTCAGGCGCCCGTAGACATCGGCCATAAAGGCGGCGCCCTGCTCGTGACGGGTGATAATGAAGCGGATGTTTGACTCCAGCAGGGCATCCATCACATCCAGGTTTTCCTCGCCCGGAATACCGAATATGTATTCCACGCCCTCATGTTCGAGGCAGCGGACGAATAGCTCGGCCGCCTTCATCAGAACGCGGCGTCTTCAGGCATTGGCATTAACCGGGTGATGTGGGGCATGCGGCTTCTCAGGGCTGAACGGCCGTCGCCTGTGCGGGCGCATCACCCGCAGCGCGCTCCTGCTTGATCAGAAAGTCGAGTACCTTGATGACATCCTCGTTACCGCCGGCGATGCTGGCACCGGTGCTGAACTTGCCGTTCACGATCAGTGTGGGCACGCCGCTGATCGCATAGCGCCGTGTCATCAACTTGGCGTTGTTGATCTTGACCGCAACGGCGAAGGAATGGAATGTGTTCTTGAAGTCCTTCCCGGCAACACCGTGGCTGACAAAGAAATCCTCTAGCGCCGCAACATCACGGAATTTCTGATTCTTCACATGGATGGCCTCGAACAGTGGCTGGTGGATCTTGTCCACCACACCGAGCAGCTCGGCCGTGAAATAGGCCTTGCCGAGCAATTCCCAGCTCTTGCCAAGCACAGCCGGCAGACGCACGAATTCGACATCATCGGGCTTGTTCTCAAGCCACTTACCGAGGTGTGGCTCCAGATAAAAACAGTGTGGGCAGCCGTACCAGAACAGTTCCACCACCTCCACCTTGTCGGCTGCAGCTGTCGGCTGCGGTTTGACAAGCCGCGTGTACTCCACACCTTCCATGTACTCCCCGGCTGCGACGGCCGTCAACGTAGGCAGCGAAAACAACACGGCTAACAACCAGCTGGTCAATTTTTTCATAACATCAACTCCGGATTTGCATTGGCATAAGGCCGCCCTCGACCCTCGCGGGAATGCGGCTCGACAGGAATATATTAACGCCCAGAGAGGCAAAAAGGGTGACAAAGTGCCCGGGAACACCCGCTGACCAGGGCATACCGCGCCGGCAGTAACGGCAGGTCCTTTGACAATCGCCGATCGGCGCAGTTCAGATTATCGACCGCAGGGCTCTGCCCCGCACGCGGGGCAAGCCTGGAGCCCTGTTGGGTGGCCTTAGTGCAGCCCCTGGATATAGGAGGCAACGGCGCGGATTTCGCGATTCGTCATCCGGGACGCGAGAATCTGCATCATCTTGGTGGCATTCTCGTTAACCCGGTTGCCGCTGGCGAAACCGTGCATCTGGTTCTCGACGTACTTGGCATGCTGACCGCGCAG
>JAOTTU010000228.1 GCA_029864225.1 Gammaproteobacteria bacterium
AGAATACAAGCTCGACATGGTGGTCTGTGTTGCCGCCGCCCAGCGCCGCGGCATCGTCGATGATGGCGAGGCCCAGCGCAACGGCAAGGACGCCACCAATATCGCGGACGGCTTCCGTATTTCAGGGCTGGGTCAGTTGGTTGAAGGTGCCATCCAAAGCGACCGGCTGGTCGTGTTCGGCGACTGACAGGGAGAGTATATATGTCAGAAATCAAGAAATTCATGTATGTCAACCGCAAGGCACCCTACGGGACCATCTATGCCTGGGAGGCGCTGGAAGTCGTGCTGATCGGCGCTGCCTTTGAACAGGATGTGAGCCTGGCCTTCATGGATGACGGGGTTTACCAGCTGATCAAGGGCCAGGATACGACCGGCATCGGCATGAAGAACTTCTCGCCAACCTACAGCGCGCTCGGTGACTACGAAATCACCAAGATCTACGTGGAAAAGGAATCACTGGAAGAACGCGGCCTGACCCTGGATGACCTGCAGCACCTGGTCTGGGAGGACGAAGACGAGGACTGGGCCGAGAAGGATTCCATCCGGCTGGTCAGTCGCAGCGAACTCGCCGATGTCCTCGCGACGCAGGACGTACTGTTTAATTTCTAGTTAGGGAAGATCAGACAAATGGCAATGTTACATCTGGTAAACAAGTCACCTTACGATGCATGCAGTCTGGATACCGCTTCCTCAATCATGCAAGGCGACGACTCGTTGTTGCTGATCGAGGACGGCGTGTACGCCGCCGTCAAGGGCGGCAAGGCTGCCGCCAGGCTTGAAGGTCTGAAAATCTCGGTCCTCGGCCCGGATCTGGCTGCACGTGGTATCGGCAAAGACAAACTGATTGATGGCGTGACCGTGGTGGACTACGCCGGCTTTGTAGATATGGTAGAGGCCAACGACAAGGTCCAGTCCTGGCTGTAACTTTCACAACGTTATTCATTTAGAGAGGAGATACACCAATGGGCAGTATTGAAGCAAACGGCAAGAGCTATGAGACGGACGAAGAAGGTTACCTGGCTGACCTGAACTCGTGGGACAAGGACGTGGCAGAAGTCATGGCCAATCTGGACGACTGCGAACTGACCGACAACCACTGGGAAGTAATCAACTTTCTGCGCGAGTACTACGAGGAATACCAGATTGCTCCGGCGGTTCGCGTGCTGACCAAGGCGATCGGCAAGAAACTCGGCAAGGACAAGGGCAACAGCAAGTACCTTTACGAACTGTTCCCTTACGGCCCGGCCAAACAGGCCTGCAAGTACGCCGGCCTGCCGAAACCGACCGGTTGCGTCTAATCTGACAGGACAAGGTTGCAGGAGGGTAACCTTCTGCAACCCCCCGTCTTTCTACAACCACTACCGTAAGGGAGTTCAGAAACATGCCGTTTCTGACTATTGTTTACGCGCTGCTGTTCTATGTGGCCACTGCCCTGCTCGTCGGCGGCCTGGCCTACAAGATTCGTCAGTACGCTAAAACACCTGCACCGCTGAAGATACCGACCACGCCTGCCCCGGTAACGCGTTCCGGCGTGGTATTGCGCATGTTCAGGGAACTGGCTTTCTTTGAAAGCCTGTTCAGGTCGAACAAGTGGATCTGGGTCTTCGGCTACCTGTTTCACTTTGGCATGTTCCTGGTACTGGCCCGACACCTGCGCTACTTCACCGATCCGGTATGGACCTGGGTGGACCTGATACAGCCGTTTGGCCTGTATGCCGCCTTCGCCATGGCAGCCGGCCTGGGCGGGCTGTGGGCACGCCGCTTCCTGGTTGACCGGGTGCGCTACATTTCCGCCCTGTCGGATCACCTGATGCTGGCCCTGCTGATGGCTATCGCTTTGACCGGCCTGGCAATGGACTATCTGACGCACACCGATATCGTGGCACTGAAGGCCTTCTTCCTGGGCCTGATGTATTTCAACTGGCAGCCGATTCCCGAGGATCCCGTATTGCTGCTCCATCTGGCACTGGTGGCCACGCTGATGATCATCTTCCCGATCAGCAAGCTCCTGCATGCCCCCGGCATTTTCTTTAGCCCGACCCGCAACCAGGTTGACAATCCGCGTGAAAAGCGCCATCTCGCGCCGTGGGCTGCCAAGCTGGAAAACAAATAATCGAGTGGACGACAGGATCAGGAGCTAAACGTGGCTGATTTCGACACACCGGAACTCAAAGAATACCCCGTCATTCCGCATCTGCAGGAAGGCGTGATGGCACACAGCAAGCCGTTCGTCGCCAAGGGAGAATTCCAGGAACCGCTGGGCTTTCCGGGTGAACTGGTCGACAACTGGGAACAGGTTGCGCTGGACAAGATGGAGGAGCTGACCGGCAAGTACCGGGGCTTTCGTGTATTCCTCGATTCCTGCGTGAAGTGCGGCGCCTG
>JAOTTU010000074.1 GCA_029864225.1 Gammaproteobacteria bacterium
CCGATTCTAGCTGCTGGGAAGTCTGGTGACTTGATGGGATGCAGAGTCCTGCGGCCTGAAGCATATGCAAGGGGTATTGTCATGTACGCGCAGCACCACGTTCCCTGGCATGCGCTAATTGCCCACAGGATTTCGCGACAGGAACGCCGTCGCATTGTCATCCTTCAGACCAAACATGCTGCGCAGATGAAGGTCGCGCTGCGGGAAAGGTACCTCAATTCCGTACTCGCCGAGCTTGGTCTCGATCTCCCAGAGATAGGCAGCCTGCACCGAGCCGGGTCGTTTTACCGCCTCCGGGGTGAGCCAGACAACCAGTTCGAAATTCAGGCTGCTGTCGCCGAACTCGACAAACCACACCTGCGGTTGACGTCCCTTGATCTTTTGCAGGGTCCAGGGAACTTTATTGGCAGCCTCCAGTGCCGCTTTTTTCACCAACTCCTTTTCTGTACCGTAGGCCACACCGAAAGGCACACGTATCCTCCGGTATGCCTCACGCAAGGTCCAGTTGATAACCCGACCGCCGACGAACTCGGAGTTGGGTACCAGTATATCGACATTATCGTTGGTCGTGATCAGGGTGCTGCGCATATTGATCTCGTTCACCTCACCGGTCACCCCGGATTCCAGTTCAACGAAATCGCCGACCTTGAGGCTCTTTTCAAACAGAATGATCAGCCCGGCAACGAAATTGCTGATAAGGGTTTGCAGACCGAAACCGATACCGACACCGAGAGCACTGGCAAACAGGGCAAACTTGGTGAAATCGATACCAATGGAAGAGAGGCCGATGATGATACCGACGGTCAGTACCAGGTAGTGGACCAGCCGCCCGAATGTATACAGTGAGCTCTGGCTGACGCCGCCGCGCTTCTCACCAACTCGACTAATTGCCTTGCGTATACCTTTTGAAAGCCACAGGGCAATGGTCAGTATAAGTACCACGCGCAACAGGCCCAGTGAGGTGACCGGCGTCTCGTTGATTTCGAACAGGGTCGCGCCCAGCAATTCAATGCTTGTGGACCAGGACTTGCCACCCATCTCTTTCAGATTGGTGATATTCCTGTTGAACCAGCTCTCCGCCGCATGCCGGCGCGCCTTGAGCAGCTCGGCCACGAATCCGGTGACGGGCACCTGCTGATCAAAGTTCAGCAGCACTTGATCGACCTCGTCCAGCGTCATCAGCACCTTGGTCCGCAGCTGTACTTCCTCGGCGCCCCCGCTCTCCTCCAATGCCTTTGCCCCAACCACGCTCCGGCCACGCTCCGCGATGCGCCGCCAGCGTTCACGTAGCTGTAGCTGCTTTTCCTTCAGATCCGCGTGTTCTGCAAGCAGCCCACGTGCTGCATCGGTATCCTTGCCCCCTGTATCGCTGGTAAACTCAATGAGCTTGCGGGCAAGGCGCGACTGCATGGCCAGGAGTTCATTCAGCCGGATATCGATATCCTGGCGCACTGCGACGAGCACCGCGTACTGTGCCTCACTGAGGCCCTGCGCAGGGTCAGCCACCTTGAGGTCGAAGAGCCTGCTCTGGTCTATTTCCGCGCGCAGCCTGGCGACGGCTTTTTCTGCATCCTGCTGCTGCTGTTGCCAGCGCTTGTCGTCAGCTGCCGAAGTCACAAGCCGCTCGGGTATCGCATCCAGTTCTGCCCGCAGCAACTCCAGTCGCTCCTCGGCAAGGCGTAACACGGTCTTGCGGCGGTCGAACTCGAGGCGACGAAGTTCGATACCAAGCCGGCTTAGCATCAGATCCAGGCCCTTGCCGGCCTTCTGGGTACTGGTGTCGTCAAGCTCGAGATACTGGGTGCGGCGCCTTGACTGCTGCTTGCGTTCTTCGGCGATGATAGAGGCTTGCCAGTTGGCTTCCTCGCGTTCTGCGTCAACCTCCTGTTTCAGAGTTCTCCAGACCGCATGACGTTGCAGGGCTTCATCCAGTGTGTAGCTCTCCAATACCTTTATGGCCGGCTTGCCCGTCGGAGGCGGGGCAAATTTCAGCTCCTGAAACCTGGTCAGGTCTACCAGGATCTTTTCCACAAGTTCTACCTGTGCAGTATCCCCCTCGCCCTGCAGACGGTCACGATAAGCGCCTATAAACGTTTGCGCTGCATCCAGCCGCTGGCGAGACTTTTCTGTATCCAGTGGTTCCTTGGGTTCGAAGTAAGTCCACCAGTCTGCGGCCAGATTCTGTGGGTCAGGAACCATGGGCGGTGGTTCTTCGGCAGAGACGATGGCCGTTCCCAGTGCGAAGAGCAATGCGAGCAGTAATTTTATAAGCTTCATAACCAACGCTTTTTGCGGAACATGAGAAGCAGGGTCAGGGCAATGCTGCTCATCACGCCAAGCAGGATAAAATAACCGGAGCGGGAATGCAGCTCCGGCATATATTCGAAATTCATGCCGTATATACCCGCCAGGAAGCTGAGCGGCACGAATATCGCCATCACTACGGTGAGAATCTTCATGATCTGGTTGAGGTGATGGGAAGCCACCGAAATGTAGCCATCCGCCATGTCGGAGGCCAGCTCGTAATACAGACCTGCAAGACTGCCGGCGCGCTCCTGGTTTTCATAGACGTCAGTGATTTGATGGCCGATGTCAGTACCGAAACCGGGGAAGGTGTGCGCCCGCAGTTTCTGGAAGATTTGCTCGTGATAAATGAACACCCGCCTGAATTTCTTCAATTCGGTCTTGTAATTTAGCAACTCCGCCAGCATGGAATCATGGGGCTTTTCTATGATTTCAACCTCCAGTACTTCCAGGCGAGGTTCCAGTCCCAAGAGTGTCCCCAGGTAGCGATCTACTAGAGTGCGGCACAAGCGCATGGCAAGTGCGCCGTGGCCATCGGCGAAGGCAGCAGGATTCGCCGATGCATCTTGAAACACCTTGTCGGTACAGGGTGATTCCCCTCTATGGCGGGTGACCACGAAGCGCTCACCTATAAAAAGTGCCAGTTGCGTCGTGGCGAAGTCGATGTCTTTTGATTGAGGCGATAGTTCTTTCAGCAGCAGGAAGCTGTAGTCACCATAGGCCTCCAGCTTTGGAGGATGCCGATCGCGCTGGGCATCTGCAATTGCCAGTGGATGAATATCGAACGTGTCACGAAGCAGACGTTCTTCATTGTCAAGTGGCTCATTAACGAAGTCGGCCCAGATAACAGTACCATCCTGCTGTTGCCAGCGCGCCAGCATATCCTCTTCGCCGAGAAGCACCTCACCGTTAGCGGGGTTGTACAACAGGGTGCGAATCATAGGGCAAGGTTCTCAAGTTCGGGTGGTATTTCCGGCGATCTGAATCACCGGCCTATCTGCTGTTTCTGCAGTGGATCAACGTCAGATTGTACAGCAATAGTCTGTGGTTTGAACGCTGGTCTCGTTCGGCCAGTCGGGTGACTGTCAAAGGCACGAAGCTTGCCTGGCAAGAGATAACTGAACTGCTGGAAGACTTCATACTGTTCTCCTCCGGGAGGATTTTGCGTCTTATCAGGTTTGACCGGCAGTGTCTGGCGAAAGTCACAGTATGTTAAGTCACAGATCGCGAATACAGGCGGCCGTGCGGCGCAGGCAGCTTGCAGATGTACCTCAAAGAGTGACTGTGCTGTGACTTTATATGACCTGGCTGTGTCAGAGTTTTATTCATTTTCAACTTACGGGTACGTCCTGATGCACCATGTTGGACTCAGTCTCATCGCGGTCATATTGCTACTGGCCGCAAATGCCTTCTTCGTGGCGGCAGAATTCGCCCTGGTCAAGGCACGAGGATTCCGACTCGAAACCTATGCCGGCCAGGGTAGCGCGGCGGCCCGCCTCACGCTGCGTATCCAGGCCAATTTGGAGGCGTATCTGGCTGCATGCCAGCTCGGGATCACCATGGCTTCCCTGGGACTGGGCTGGGTAGGTGAGCCGGCCGTTGCCGCTTTGCTGGAGCCCCTGTTTCACTGGGCGGGTGTGCCGGACGCAGCGTTGCATCCTGTAGCCTTCATGGCGGGTTTCCTGCTGTTTTCCTCACTGCATATTGTGGTCGGAGAGCAGGTACCCAAAACCCTTGCGATCCGGCGTGCAGAACAGGTTTCGGCATGGACCGCCTATCCCCTTCACATCACCTACCTGGCTGTATATCCGCTGAACTGGCTGCTCAATGTCTCGGCACGCACTATTCTGCGATGGCTCCGCATCGACGAGGTTTCACACGTAGAGGTGCTCAGCGGCGAAGAGATCAAGGGGCTGGTCAGTACGTCCAGGGAACACGGTGAAATTGAGCATGGTAAGGCTGACATGCTGCACAATCTGTTCGAATTCGATCAACGCCAGGTCGGTCGGGTAATGATACCGCGCTCTGCTGTGCGGGTACTCGACGTCGCCGAAACTGCGGAACACAACCTCGAGATCATTCGCGATAGTGGACATTCGCGCTTTCCGACCATCGATTCGGGCAAGGGCGGTGAATTACTTGGCGTTGTCCTGTCCAGGAACCTGTATACCGCACTATTATCCGGAAACCCTGAGCCCTGGAAGGAATTAAGGGAGTTCTGCCGCGAACCAATGATTGTGCCTGAGAGCCAGAAACTGGCGCAACTGTTCGAGTCGATGCGTGCAAACCGGGCCCACATGGCCTGTGTCGTCGATGAATACGGTGAACTCACGGGCATCGTTACCCTGGAGGACCTGCTGGAAGAGATCGTCGGCGATATACGCGATGAAACGGACATTGAGCTTGAAAAGGATACGTTGGTTGTACTCAGTGATGGCCAGTGGCTCGCAGACGGGCTGCTCTCTCTTGCCGATGTCGAACATGCGATCGGTTTGAAGGTTCCGGCCGAACTCGATGCCAACACCCTGTCAGGCCTGTTCATGACACGTCTGGGGCGTATGCCGGAAGTGGACGACACAATTGACGAAACAGATTTCCGGCTTACAGTACGTTCGCTGGAAGATCGGCGTGTAAGCCAGGTAGCCATCATGAGAATATCGGAAACAGAGGTTCTTTCCGCGGGTGGCGGCGAGGGGAACACCTGAGCCGCGCGCAGATCAGGCCACTGCCCCTGGATTTCCAAGCTTGTATGACAGGTCTTCGCTAAACAACGCCAGTGACTGCCGGATCAGTTCCAGTTTGGCGCTGCGTAGCGGGTAGGTGCAATAGACTTGACGTTTGATAGTGGGGGCATCCCTGATGATGTGCAGTTTCTCATTGGCCAGCTGGGCTGCCACCATCTGCAGGGGCAGATAGGCATAACCGCCTATATCAACCAGATAAGACAGCGCCATCTTCGCCTGCGAAACCCGCACCCGCGGTTCGGGGGCATCGGGAAACAGGCGTCTGTGGTCCAGTGCATGAGCGAGCCCCCAATCCACCATCAGGTAGTCGTCGGCCAGGACAGCGTCGACACCGATATCGGCCCCGGACCCCACCAGTACAAGTTCGATGTGCCCGATCTGCTCAATCTGCAGGACCTCGAGTTGTGCCGGTTCGAGCATGAACGCCAGGTCCAGCAGACCGTCAAGCATGCGCCGGGTCAATATTTCGGGAGAATGGGATTCCGCAATGATGGCCAGCTCCGGCTGGTGCCGGCGCAGGCGGTGAAACCATTCCTGCAGCAGCACATCCCAGAGTCGCAGGCTGCCTCCCACACTGAGTTGCTGGCCGGTCCTGCCGTAGCCAACTTCCTGGCGCGCCTTGCGCCAGCCCGAGATCAGCACATCGGCATGCCGGAGCAGGCGGTTTCCCTCTGGAGTCAGCCTGATATTTCGGCGCTGGCGATCGAACAGCCGCACCCCCAGCACCGCCTCCAGCTGCTTGATACGGGCGCTAACCGCCGCCTGTGTCAAATGCAAGGCCTCGGCTGCCTCGCCAAAGTGGCGGGTCCGGCTGACTTCCAGGAAGGTCCGTAGCAGTTCCAGATCCATGCGGTTTTATAACAAATATATTTTGTTAATACGACAATTTTTAATAGTTATATTTATCATTCCTAATCTCTGTATCGTGCCGTTCGCAACGTTCAGTCCGCGTTGCCTAACCACGACTGACGGAGATTATCTATGTCGGGAGAAACGACACAGACACAAGAGGATACGAGCCACCCGCGGCAGGCCCTGTATGAATTGCGCGATGATCAGCTCGTTCGGCTGGTACAGCAGCGGGGGCTGGGCTGGAAGCTGGCCAGGGATGTGCTGTTCGGTCGACACCGGTGTGGCGTGGTGACCCATTGCATGTCACGCCTGGGACATTACCAGGACGCACAGGATGTGACCCAGCGGGTGTTGTTGCGTGCCCTGGCCGCACTCGGCCGCTTCGAGGGCCGCTCGGCGTTTCGAACCTGGCTGTATGCCATCACCGAGAACGAGTGCCGGACATTTCTGGTTCAACGAGCGCGTTACGTACAGACTGAACATATCGAGAGACTGGTTGAACTGTTCGAAACCGGGGCCGCAAACGAATTGGATACCCTCATGGTGCAGGACGCCGTTGCGATCGCGCTGGCACAAGTGTCACCCCTGGCGCGGCAGGTGTTGCGGTTACGTTTCTTCGAGGATCGCACCCTGGAAGAGATCGCTGCTGTGCTAGCCATCAGCCTGAGTGCAGCGAAGATGCGGCTGTATCGGGCACTGGACCAGTTTAATCTTAGCTACCAGGCCCAGGTACAGCCAGCCTGACCCGCCTGCCAGCATCGCTGGCGATACACTAGGACGAGTGATGGCGGCTCAGACTGCTGAATTCTATTAACCGCGCCCGCGGGTGCGGGTACCCGTCGTCTTGCCGCCAACTTCCTGCTTGCGCTTTTCCAGAAACTGGATGATTTGGCTGGCGATGTCTTTGCCAGTTGCGTTCTCGATACCCTCCAGACCGGGTGAGGAATTGACCTCCATCACTACGGGACCGTGATTGGCGCGCAACAGATCCACACCAGCCACACTCAGCCCCATGGTCTGTGCTGCACGGACAGCCGTCGAGCGCTCTTCGGGGGTGATCTTAATGAGGGTTGCGGAACCGCCACGATGCAGGTTGGAGCGAAACTCGCCTTCCCTGCCCTGACGCTTCATGGCAGCCACAACCTTGTCGCCCACGACGAAACAGCGAATATCCGCCCCACCGGCCTCGCCGATGAATTCCTGTACCAGGATATTTGCGTGCAGGCCCATAAAGGCCTCGATAACGCTTTCCGCGGCTTTTTGTGTCTCGGCCAGAACCACACCTATGCCCTGCGTCCCCTCGAGAAGCTTGATCACGAGGGGGGCACCGCCGACCATAGAAATCAAATCCTGAATGTCGTCAGGCTTGTTGGCAAAACCGGTGACTGGCAGGCCGATACCTTTGCGCGACAATAGCTGAAGCGAGCGTAATTTGTCCCGCGAGCGGGATATCGCAACCGATTCATTAAGGGGCAATACCCCCATCATTTCGAACTGCCTTAGTACAGCGGTACCATAAAAGGTCACAGAGGCACCAATGCGTGGAATCACGGCGTCGAACCCTTCCAAAGCAACGCCCTTGAAATGCACCTGTGGTTTATGGGATGCAATATTCATATAACAGTGCAGCACGTCAAGCACCCTGACCTCATGACCGCGCTTCCTGGCCGCTTCAGTCAGCCTGCGAGTGGAATACAGCTTGCTATTGCGGGACAGAATCGCGATTTTCATGCCATATATCCTCTTGTTTATGCTGGCCGGTAACCTGGTTGGTATTGACTGGTTTGATCGACGAATGACGATCGCCTGGCTGGGCATTGTGTATGGACTACCTGTGAGATATCAGACAGTGCAGGGTCTCGAATAGTCACATCCGGAGTTGAGTACGAGTGCCGGCTGTCTAATTACCGTTGCAATGGGTCCTGCCGGGAATACCTCGCTGCAGCGCCGCAGTACCGGCATGAAGATGGACCAGCCCAAGACAGGTGAAACACGCTATTAAATCGTTGCTTTTGCGGGTCCGTTGCCATGATGCATAAACATGTATGTCCTGCTGGGGAAACGGAAGCGAGATACCTTCATCATCGAAGCGCTTCTTCACAGCCCTGGTGATAAACCAGTAAGCTGTCCAGTATTCACTCGTCTTTACCCAGGGTCGAACAATGAAATCAACGGAGGAATCACCCAGGGTGTGCAGTTGTATCACAGTCGGTGGTTCATCCAACACGAGCTCATAGTTGTCGACAATTTCATGTAGCACCTTTTCGGCCAGCTCAATATTATCGTCACAGCCGATGCCGAACAGCATGTCGATACGGCGTATGATCTCGGTATTCATATTTCGGATAACAACCCCCAGATTTTCTTGTTGGGGACTATTACGCGCTGATTTTTAAAGGTAGTGATCGTAGTCGACACCAGGTTCATCTGTCTCACCTTGCCCCTAACGCCGCCTGCCTCGATAGCATCATCCACATCAAAAGGTCTATAGATCAGTATCATTACGCCTGTGGCAAAGTTCGAAAGTGTCTCCTGCAGTGCAAACCCGATTCGGTATTTTCCTGGGCCCAGACAGGTACAGCCACGATAAACAGGTCAAGCCATAGGATTTCCCGATTCACACCTGGGCGGGATCACCTGATATTGGTTGTCTTTAACCGCGATCGCTCGCTCGCACGTACAGGATGTGCTGGGCCATATCCGCGAAACATACACAGGTGCTGAACTGGTCGTTCTTATCTAATTCAAAGCTTTTATATCAGGTGATGATTGCGGCAGTTACAGGCTAGCGTTCATCTGCCAGCCGCTGGACAATCCGTTAACGTCTCAGAACCACTTGCGCCAGCGGAAGAACAGCCACTGCCCTGCCCCGACCAGCACCATCAGCACCACGACGATCGCGAACGCCGCAGGGAAGTCCGAACCAGGAATACCCCCCACGTTGATGCCCAGCAGGCCGGTCAGAAAGCTCAGCGGCAGGAAGATGGCGGCGATCATGGTGAGCAAATACATGCGCCGGTTGGTCAGCTCGGCCAGCCTGTTCTGCAATTCCTCGTGGGTGACCGATGCCCGGTCCCGTGCCTCGTCGAGGTCCTCGATGAAGCGGGTCATGCGATCGGTCAATTCCCGGATTCGCATCCGCACGGAATCATCCAGTTGCAGACGTTATGTTGATGATAGTTTCTGCACTTACGGTAGTTGTGGCCGTTGGCGCTTGCCTGCCAGCGGCTTTCTCCAAGCGGATTTAGCGCACTGAGGGTACGGGCGTCGGGCAGGAAACCCAGTTCACGCTGGCAGCTCACGCACAGGGAATTCTCGAAATGAATGCGCGCACCGCACTGGCAGGTGTAAGTTTTCATGCTCCGATTCTAGCCGCTGGGAAGTCTGGTGACTTGATGGGATGCAGAGTCCTGCGGCCTGAAGCATATGCAAGGGGTATTGTCATGTACGCGCAGCACCACGTTCCCTGGCATGCGCTAATTGCCCACAGGATTGCGCGACAGGAACGCCGTCGCATTGTCATCCTTCAG
>JAOTTU010000229.1 GCA_029864225.1 Gammaproteobacteria bacterium
CAAGGGCGCTGCTTGCCCCGTGTGACGTGGGACCATGCCCTTTTGCCATTTTTTTCGCTATCTGAAAGTCCAAACCATTGCCTCTGGCAAATCCAGCCTGTCATCCCCCGGCAGGTTAGTCCTGTGGAAGGTACACACTCGACTGTAAGCAAGACATGGCAAGTGATGACAAGCAGGGGTTGAGGGCACTTCCGGGCAGTGAGACCTTGGAAGACTGGCGCAGTCTGGCGCTCAAGCTGGAAGCGGAAGTGAAAAAGGTAATGATTGGCCAGGACCGGGCCATTCGACTCCTGAACATTGCCGTATTTGCGCGTGGCCATGTGCTGCTCGAAGGGGATGTCGGTGTTGGCAAGACAACCCTTCTGCAAAGCATCGCGCGTGCCATCGGTGGCGCTTACGAACGCATCGAAGGCACCATCGACCTGATGCCAAGTGATCTTGTCTACTACACCTACATCAGCGAGGACGGCAAGCCCCGCGTGGCACCAGGTCCGCTGCTCAAGCACGGCGACTCACTGGCAACCTTTTTCTTTAATGAGGTCAACCGTGCGCGTCCCCAGATGCACTCCCTGCTGCTGCGTGTGATGGCAGAACGCAGTGTTACTGCATTCAATCGGGAGTATGCATTTCCGCACCTGCAAATATTCGCGGACCGGAATCGGGTAGAAAAGGAAGAAACCTTCGAGATTCCTTCCGCCGCACGGGACCGTTTCCTCATGGAGGTCCTGATCGAGGCTCCGGATGATCCCTCCCTGCTGCGACAACTGATGTTTGACCCCAGATTTCACGATACCGGATCGCTCATCGAGCAGGTTGATTGCGGGGTTGTGCACTACGCTGCACTCAATTCAGTCGCAGAGTTGATTCAGCGACACATCCACGCCACCGAGACGTTGCAACACTATGCGCTTAACCTGTGTCGGGCGACGACTCACCCCAGGGAATTCGGCATCACTATCGATGATGTCAATATCGAATCTTTGATTCTGGCCGGTGTCAGCCCGAGGGGTATGAGCATGCTGCTGCGGGCGGCCAAAGTGGCGGCATGGTTGCAGGGGCGCGATATACTGATACCTGAAGACATACACGAGGTGTTTGCCGAGACTATTGCGCACAGAGTGTTTTTTACACCGGTCTATGAATTGCGTAGATCCCTGGTAGCGGCGGAGCTGATGACACAGATATTGCACCAGGTCCCGGTGCCCTGAAGGGGCCCGGTATGGGCGTAGAGGAATTTCATTACCAGGTACCGTGGCGCGCCAGGGGCAGCCACCCCGGGCACCATCGTGGAACCAGTGCCGGAGGCGGTTACGAATTTCGTGGTCACGCAACGCTGCTTGACGCACCTGACCCCAGGCGTATTGATGTGCAGGCAAGTCTGCGCCATCCTTTCGAAGAGATTGTGATGCGTGTCTACACACAGCGTAGTGCCATACCTGTTTATTTGATTGCTGATCTGTCAGCTTCCATGAGCTTTGAAGGGTATAGCCGCAAACTCGACGTATTGTCGGATTTCTCTGCATCGCTCGGCTATTCTGCGTACCGAACCGGTGACCCTTTTGCTTTCATTGGTTGCGACAACACAGTTCGAACGGATTTTCTCCAGCCGCTAACGCGCACCAAGATGGCAGGTTACCGTATAGGCGCCCGGTTACGAGACTTTGTCCCGGAGGCACCCAGTTCAAGGGGGATGCTGGAAGCGCCGGACCACATAGGGAAATCGCGCAGCCTCGTCTTTTTGTGTTCGGATTTTCATTTTTCCCTGGCGCTAACGGAACAGATATTGACTGCCCTGGCATACCACACGGTAGTACCTGTAGTGCTATGGGATACCATGGAACTTACTGTCCCCGCCACGGGCATTGCCACTTTCCGGGAAGCAGAGACAGGCAGGCGCAGGACGGTGTGGCTTCGTTCTTCCTATCGACAGAGAATAGGCAAGGCCTTTGCGGAGCGTCGGCAGAATCTGGTGGATTTATTTTTGACGTTCGGGCTAACACCATTGTTTATGCTCGATAGATTTGATGCGGGTGAAATGACCCGCTATTTCTACGAGTAAGGGGGGTGATCAGGTCCACACAACGGTTGCGCGGCATGCATTATCTGCTTGTGCTGCTGTGGATTCTGCCGCCGCACGTGCAAGCAGGGACTATAGTCAAACGTATGGAGGTCACAAACCCGCGCCCTTTTGGTTATGTGATTGGTGACACCTTACAACAAAAGATCAATCTCGAACTCGCCACTCCCTATCAACTGGATGAGGGATCGCTGCCCGAAGCAGGCCAGTTAAGCAGAGGGATCGAGATACGCGCACCGGTCGTACGCACCCGGCACAGTGGGGGCA
>JAOTTU010000230.1 GCA_029864225.1 Gammaproteobacteria bacterium
AAGGAATTGCCATGAGCCGGACCAGAAACGTCGGCCTGGTCGCCCTGGCCATCGCCCTGCTGGCCGCACTGGCCTGGGGCTTCCGGCCGCGCCCGGTGCTGGTGGAGGTGGCCGTGGTCGAACGCGGCCCGCTGCGCATCATGGTCGAGGAGGAAGGCCAGACCCGCGTCAAGGACCGCTACGTGATTTCCGCGCCGGTGGCCGGCTACCTGCAGCGCATCGAACTGGACGTCGGGGACAACGTGAGTCAGGGCCAGACCCTGGCGCTACTGGAACCGCTGCGCCCCGAGGTGCTGGACCCGCGCAGCCAGGCCCGCGCCGAGGCCCAGGTCGCCGCGGCCGAGGCCGCACTCAAGGGCGCCGACGAGGCGGTCACCGCGGCACGTGCCGAGGCCCGCTACGCGCGCGCCGAATACACGCGCAAGCAGAAGCTGCGTGCGGATGCCCTGATCTCACAGGACGCCCTGGAGCAGGCCGAGAACCATAACCGCCAGGCCAGTGCCGCATTGCGTTCCGCCGAATTCGCCGTGGACGTGGCGCGCTTCGAACTCGAGGCCGCACGCACCTCGCTGAGCTATTCACTGACCGAGAACGGGGAGACCGGCCTGCCGGCCGTCAAATTGAGAGCACCGGTGGACAGCCGGGTATTGCGCATCGACCATGAGAGCGAGGGCGTGGTCAGCACGGCCCAGGACCTGCTCGAGATCGGTGACCCCGCGGCACTGGAGGTGGCGGTGGATGTGCTGTCGGCCGATGCCGTACGCATACAGCCGGAGAGCCGCGTGATCTTCCGTCGCTGGGGCGGCGACCAGACGCTCGAAGGGGTGGTGCGGACGATCGAACCGGTTGGCTTTACCAAGATCTCCGCCCTCGGTGTGGAGGAACAGCGGGTCTGGGTGATCGCCGACCTGACCTCGCCGCGGGATATGTGGCTGACACTGGGCGACGGTTACCGGGTCGAGGCCAACTTCATCCTCTGGGAGGCCGGGGATGTGCTGCAACTCCCCGCCAATGCCCTGTTTCGGCACGCAGACGGCTGGGCAGTCTTCAGCATGGAGGACGGACATGCCCGCCGTCGTGTAGTCGAAATCGGGCAGCGAAACGGGCTGGTTGCCGAGGTGCTCGCGGGAATCGAAGCGGGTGCCCGGGTCATCCTCCACCCCGATGACCGCATTGAGGACGGGGTGCGGGTCGAGGCACAGCAGCCGGGGCAATAAGCCGCAGCTTGTCGTTAAAAAAATCATAAAGTTGACGCCGATCAATACATTCCCTGCAGAACCGGCTATCCTTATTCATGAAGATCACAGAGGACAAAATATGCAAATACCTTTACAGATCATCTTTCATAACATGGAGCCGTCTGACGCCGTAGAAGCCAACATCAATGAAAAGGCGGCCAAACTCCAACGATTCAGCGACAAGATCAGCAGCTGCCGGGTCACGGTAGAAGCACCACACAAACACCACTACAAGGGCAATATCTACCATATTGGCGTGGATATTGTGGTGCCTGACGCCGAAATCGTGGTCAGCCGCATCCCGCATGACAATCATGCCCATGAGGATATCTATGTGGCGATACGGGATGCCTTCAGCAGTGCACGTCGCCAGCTGGAGGACTACGAGCTGAAACGACGCGGCAAGGTTAAACACCACGAAATCTACGAGCCGGTCCCCGGCCAGGTCACTGAGTAATCTGTAACCACGGGGTGGCGTCCCGCGCCACCCCGTGCCATCAATCCCCATCCCATGTGGAAGCACTTTCACCACGAGGCCGATATCGGGGTGGTCGGCCTGGGTGAGACCCTCGAGCAGGCCTTCGAGGAAGCCGCCGTCGCCCTGACGGCGGTCATCACCGATCCGGAAACCGTTATCTGCCACGAGACAGTGACGCTGGCGTGCGAGGCGCCCGACGCGGAACTGCTGCTGGTCGACTGGCTCAATGCCATCGTCTACGAAATGGCCACACGGCGCATGCTGTTCCGGCGCTTCCACGTTGAACTCAACGACAACCGCCTGCACGGCACGGCCTGCGGCGAACCGGTCGATGTCCCGCGCCACCAGCCCGCCGCCGAGGTCAAGGGCGCCACCTATACGGCACTCGAAATCCGTGAGGACGCCGACGGCATCTGGCATGCCCGATGCGTCGTTGATGTTTAGCAAAAAAAGGGGGCATTCTGCTTTTTTCAGGTGAGGCAACATCCGGACTAGACTTAAGTCAGGACATGGTTACCGACATCTGAACGCCAGGGGGATCCCTGATGGACACCGCACAACTGACCCGGGTCGCGGAATTCGAGTGGCGCATCGAGCCGCAGGGTGCCATGCG
>JAOTTU010000231.1 GCA_029864225.1 Gammaproteobacteria bacterium
TCAAATACTCCCGCAGCCGCCGCACGCCCTCCTGCAGGTTTTCCAGCGAGGTGGTGTAGGCAAAACGCACATGCCGCTCTGGCCGGTAGGCACCGAAATCGATGCCCGGCGTGATCGCCACGCCCGCCTCCTCCAGCAATTGTGTGGAGAAGGGGTAACTGTCGTCGGTGAAGCGGCTGCAGTCGGCATACAGGTAGAAGGCGCCTTCCGGCGTCACCGGGATATCGAAGCCGAGTTCGCGCAGCGCGGGCAGCAGGTAATCACGCCGCTGCCGGAATGACTCCCGGCGCTGTTCCAGTAAGGCGATGTTTTCGGGTTCGAAGGCGCTCAGCGCCGCATATTGCGCCAGGGTCGGTGCGGCCAGGAACAGGTTCTGTGCCAGCTTGTCGAGATCCGCCACGCAGTCCTGCGGCGCGACCAGCCAGCCCAGGCGCCAGCCGGTCATGCCAAAGTATTTCGAGAAGCTGTTGACGACAAAGATGTCCTCGGACACGGCCAGCGCAGTGGTCGCCGGACCCGCATAGGTCAGGCCGTGGTAGATCTCATCGACCACCAGGCTGCCGTTGCACGCCGTCACCACCGCGTACAGCTCGCTGACCGCCTGCTGCGTCAGCAGCGTCCCGGTCGGGTTGGCGGGTGAGGCAACCAGCAAGGCGCGGGTGCGTTGCGTCCATGCCGCAGCGACCTGCGCGGGGCCGGGCTGGTAGTCCGTAGACGCATCGACCGGCAGACCCTGTGGCTCGCCGTTCAACAGGTAGACAAAATTGCGGTTGCAGGGATAGCCGGGATCGGCCATCAACACTGCGTCACCCGGGTTGACCAGCACCGCCAGTATCAGTTGCAGGGCCGCAGAGGCACCCGGGGTGACGACAATGCGCTGCGCAGCGACATCGACGCCGTAGCGTTCGTGATAGAAGGTCGAGATCCGCTCACGCAGCGCCGCCAGTCCCACGGCCGGGGTGTAGTGGGTGCGTCCTTCAGCCAGCGCCCGGACACCGGCATCGATGACCGGCTGCGGGGAGACGAAATCCGGCTCGCCGATCTCCATGTGAATGATGGAACACCCCGCCGCCTCCAGTTCACGCGCCCGTGCAAGCAGGGCCATGACATGGAATGGCTGGATGGCGTTCATGCGGTCGGCGCGCCGGTACATTGCAGTCAACCGCCGGCCCGGGGTCTATGTTCACGGCAGTGCGCATGCAGCCGCTGCAGGTAGGCCGTGTCCACCAACCCGTTCGGATCCAGCTCCCCCGCGATCAGGTGGCAGGGATTGCCGGGTTCGCCGAGCTGATCCAGCACCACGGCGGCACCGCTGAAATCATGGTCGGCGGTAAAGCGGTTCAGGGTAATCAAGGTGTCGACGCCGGCGGACAGGGCCGCCCTGAGTCCGTTCACCGAGTCCTCGAAGGCCAGGCACTCGGCGGCCGCCAGCCCCGTCTGCTGCAGTGCATAGTGGTAGATATCCGGCGCGGGTTTCTTGTGCGCCACCATATCACCTGCGGCGATCACGTCAAACCAGCCACTGGTATCCGCCGCGAAGCTGTGGGTCAACAGGCTGGTCACATTCCCGGGCGTGGTCGTGGTGACGATCGCCAGGCGCAGACCGCGGGTGCGCGCTTCCTGCATCAGACGTTCGACACCGGGACGCAGCGGGACATGGCCCCTGGCCAGCATCCCCATATAGTGTTCCGTCTTGTCGCGGTGCAGCGCGGCGATAAACCCCTCGAGGTCCGCGGGACGCTCGAACCCGGGCAGGTAGCAATCGAGGTAGTGACGGATCCGCTCCCGCCCGCCGGTGACCTCCAGCAGTTGATGGTACAACTGCCGGTCCCAGCACCAGTCGAGACCGGCTGCCGAGAAGGCGGCATTGAATGCGCTGCGGTGGATCTCCTCGGTATCGGCCAGGGTCCCGTCCACATCGAAAAGCAGGGCTTTCAGGTGCGACACGGTTGTTTGACCTGATTCATGCAGAACCTCTCCGGATACGGGCGCAGCTGATTCCCCCATCCCGGTCAGCCGCAGTGAAAGCCATGATTTTACTGCTGAAACGGCTCTTGACTAATGCCGAAAGAGGCGTATAAATAACGCCCCTGAATTGGCAAGCCTACTCACAGGACCAATCTGCCAGCGAGCCTGAATCTTTTAATTCCTTGATTGGAAACAGTTTATCAAATCATCTGTTTCTGGAGATAGTGTACATGGCTGTCAAGAAGAAATCAGCGCAACCCAAGACCGCGGCGAAAAAGAAAACCACCACGAAAAAGAAGACCGTCAGCCGCAAGGCCCCGGCCAAGAAAAAGACCACGGCCCGCAAGACGGT
>JAOTTU010000232.1 GCA_029864225.1 Gammaproteobacteria bacterium
GTCGCTGATACCCAGGTGACGCAGGTCAGCCGGTGAGTCAATGGTGTTGAGCAGGGGATATGTCATTGGGGGGTCTGGGGTCAATCTCAAGTGTGAATATTACCAGACTCCAGGCGAGTGTGACCGTAAAGGCCTTATATCGTAGCCGGATAGTGAATTATCAGGGGCTTGGACAGGTGGATGGGTGGCATCCACCTGAAGGATCTGCTGCGATCACCCTTGGCTCGGGTAAGGCGGTGCCAGTGAAAGCCGATTTTCCGATACCGCCGGCCGCCTGATGTTGCAGCCCACCCGCTCCAGCGCTTTATGATGATGATTCCTGGCGGCCGGCGGTCAAGCGAGATATATTTACGGGGCGCTTTCGCAGAACCCGTCGACGGGGCGCTCTACCACGATGGCTTCACCCCCCAGCACAATCGTGATGGCGCCGGTATCAAAACCGGTTGCCGGATCCAGGGTGAACTTGACCATGTGGCTCAGGGAACCGGCCCAGTCCTCCGCCACATTCTGGATGCCGGCAAGGTTGTAGGCATAGGCAAAGGCGCCCCGGTCACCGGCCAGTTCGATCAGCGCATCCTTGTCGGCGTTCAGGCTGCCAAGCATGATCGTCACCACCCTGCTGTCATCGATAATCGGCAACAGTGTGTCTTTCGTATACACAACTGAGGCATTTTCCGCGCCATCCGTAAAGGCAATCAGCAAGTGGGCAGGCCGGCAGCGCTCGACCAGTCCATCATTATCCAGTGCCAGGTCACGCTGCAGCGAGACACCGAGTGCATCATAAAACGCGGTATTACCCCGGAGGAAGCTGTCGTCGAGCTGGAACGCCGCCTGCAATAACGCGGCATCCTCGCTCCAGTCCTGTTGCAGCACCACCGAATCCGAGAAATTGATGACCTCCCCTTCCAGTACCTGTGGCAGGTTGGGCGGACTCAGGCTGTCCAGGACAAGCGAGTAAACCATGGAGATCGCATTCAGCTCGGCATCGGAGATACTGGTTGAGTAGTCGGTAACGAAGCCCAGGGACAGGACATCGTCACCAGCGGCAACGGGTTCAACCGACACCAGGCCCGGGTCTGCCGGGTTGCCAGCGACCGTGACAGTGGCTGTCTGAAAATCGGCCAGCTGCAAGGGATTGCCGTCGCTATCCGTACCATTGGCAAAAATGCGCAAGGCACCGCTTGCCGGATCCACCTGGGTACCCAGTATGAATATCCGTCCCAGCAGGTTGTTTTCGGGTACCGGCAACAACGCCAGGCATTCGGGTGGAAGGTCATTGATATTGCCAATGGCCTCGATTTCCTCGACGGTTAGCAAACACCCGCCACCGCCACCGCCATCACCACCGGCCGTGCTCGATCCACCGCCGCCACATCCCGCCAGTAACAGCGCCACAGCCACAAGGAATACCATCCCTGCAATAGCCGCGCTATAGCTCCGTGATCCGTTATCTATAATTATTTGTGTGTTCATCTCAGTCATTCCTTCCCCGCTACCCAGATCCAGCACTGCACGCTGGCTGACCTCTGCGAGGGAATTGTGTTAATAATATGTTAGCCCGCATGGGCCGGTGCGGATATGGTACAAAGGTACAGTATCCCTTTAGTTTTTATTGAATATCCGTGATGCATTCCATAGCCATGAAAACAGGGCAGGACGTTCAGCATGACCACGCTTCAGCGCGGGACCGAGACTTGCTTGCAGACAGATTATACGGGAAAAAGCTTGGCCAGACAGGGTCCCGCTCGCCAGTTCACAAACATTGACAGTCACACAATCCGGATCGGAACACGCCTTCCTTTTATCTGTTTTTCCTCCTTTTCTGACCAACACACCAATGCCATGCCTGCCGCCGCTGTCTGGCCGGCATCCTGCCTGATCCTCGGTATTCAGGTGTTGTAGCGACCGCTGTCAGTTCAACAAGCCCGGCGGTACCCATGGTTCCGGTAAAGGCGCGAAGACAACTCGTGATTTGTCGCGCAGCCTTCTTTGTTCATGGTTGAGTGACCGCAACTAACCGAAAAGTACCAGTTAGATTGTGGTCTGTGAACGTCCGGTTTCGAGCTAGTGATGCCCGCCTGACCCGGCACTGCCCTGAATCAGTGGTGTTGCTCCCTGGCCATTGCCTCCTCGACCCGTGCCAGTATTTCCTCCATACAGGAGTCATCTCCCTTTGAAAGAAAGTAGTCCGCACCGTTCCGAAAGGCTAGCTGACGGTTCTCCGGCAGGTCGTTGGTGGTTAGAATAACGATTACAATATCGCCATACACCCGCTTTATCTTTTTGGTTACGTCCAGTCCGTTTTCTCCAGGCAACTGG
>JAOTTU010000075.1 GCA_029864225.1 Gammaproteobacteria bacterium
TTTCCGGGACCCGTAGTCCGCTGCAGGTGGGCGCCGAGCTGTTCGGACATGCCGGTATTGAAAGTGATGTCGAAATACTCAACCTGGTCCTGGAGTCACTCTCTGTCATGGGTGTCACCGAGGTGCACATGGACCTTGGGCATGTCGGGATATTCCGCGCCCTCGCCGCGGATGCGGGTCTTGACGACCAGCAGGAAACCGCCTTGTTTGATGCCCTGCAGCGCAAGGCCAGCACCGAAATAACCGAGATACTAGCTGCCAGTCGCGCCACTGAAGACCAGTGCCGGCGGCTGGCCTGCCTGGCGGAGCTGAACGGCGGGCACGAGATCCTGGCAACCGCACGTGAATCACTTGCGGGTGCCGGGAGTGAAGTGATGGCGGCACTCGACAACCTGTGTGCTATTGCGGATGCCATGCACCACAGCCGCGCAGACACGGTCCTGTTCTTCGACCTGGCGGAACTGCGCGGCTACAACTTTCACACCGGGATGGTGTTTGCGGTCTTTGTTCCCGGGCGCGGCCAGGAAATCGCGCGCGGTGGACGTTACAACGATATTGGCAAAGTCTTCGGCGGGGCGCGCCCGGCCACGGGTTTCAGCATGGACCTCAAGACGCTGGATGATCTCGGTGCACGCGAGTACGGCTCGCCGGACGGTGCCATTTTTGCGCCGGCAGACGCTGATCCCGTGCTGTTTGCTACCGTCAGGGCATTGCGTGCGGCAGGTGAGCGGGTGCTCTTTGCCCTGCCCGGGCAGCAGGGCGACCCGGCTGCCATGGGTTGTGACCGGGTCATTGTCCGGGAACACAACAGCTGGGTTGTGAAACCGGTTTCATAGCACGGGCGAGGTCTCGTTAGCTGACAAAACCAGGACGGCCGCCGCGTGTGTTAACCGTCCTTAGTAACTGGTTGTAAATAACACAGAGAGATAATTCATGGGTAAGAATGTTGTCGTCATTGGCACCCAGTGGGGTGACGAGGGCAAGGGAAAAGTCGTCGATCTGCTGACCGACAAGGCCTCCGCCGTGGTGCGATTCCAGGGTGGTCACAACGCCGGTCACACGCTGGTCATCGATGGCCATCAAACCATACTGCACCTGATTCCATCGGGGATCCTGCACGAGGACGTGCTCTGCCTGATCGGCAACGGGGTGGTGCTGTCACCCGGCGCATTGCTGGAGGAACTCGGCATGCTCGACACGAGCGGTATCCAGGCGCGTGACCGGCTCCGTATCAGTGAGTCCTGTCCGTTGATTCTTCCCTACCATATAGCGCTGGACCAGGCGCGTGAACTGGCGCGCGGCAAGAAGGCGATTGGCACTACCGGCCGCGGTATCGGCCCGGCCTATGAGGACAAGGTCGCGCGCCGCGGGCTGCGCCTGGGCGAGCTGCTCGACCCCGGGCATTTCAGGGAGCGCCTGCGCGAGGTCATGGAATACCACAACTATGCCCTGCAGCATTATTACAAGGCCGAACCCGTGGACTATGAGCAGGTGCTCGACGAGGCCCTGGCCCAGGGTGCGCAGATCACGCCTCTGGTGGACGATGTTCCCGGCCTGTTGCACCGCATGCGTGCCGAGGGCAAGAACATCATGTTCGAGGGCGCCCAGGGTGCCTTGCTGGATATCGATCACGGCACCTACCCCTACGTGACCTCCTCGACAACGACCGCCGGTGGCGCAGCCAGTGGCAGCGGCGTGGGGCCGCGCGACCTCGACTATATACTGGGTATCGTCAAGGCCTATACCACGCGCGTTGGCGCCGGCCCGTTTCCGACCGAGTTATTCGACGCTGATGGCAGATACCTGGGTGAGAAGGGTCACGAATTCGGTGCGACCACTGGGCGTCAACGTCGCTGCGGCTGGCTGGACAGCGTCGCACTGCGCCGCTCGCTGGCCATCAACAGCGTGACCGGCATGTGCATTACCAAGCTCGACGTGCTGGATGGCATGGACACCATCAAGATCTGCGTCGCCTACCGACTGGATGGCAAGATCATTGACTCGCCGCCCGCGGGTGCCGACAGGATCGAACAGTGCGAACCGGTGTACATCGAAATGCCGGGCTGGTCGGAGTCCACGCTGGATGCGAAGAGTTTCGAGGCATTACCAGCTGCCGCACAAGACTATCTGAGCAAGATCGAGGAGCTCTGCGCCACCCCGGTCCATATCATCTCCACCGGACCGGACCGTGCCGATACCATCATCCTCAGGCAGCCATTCGATGACTGATTGCTTGCTTGCAGGGTAAGTCCGGCCCCGGGACGGGCAGGACGCCGGCAGCCCGGGACGGGCCATACCATGGACGGGTAGTACGATGTGGGCAAGTCCAGATGCGCCTGGACAAGCCAGGGCCCGGATAGGCCGCGGGCCGGTTACAAGTATACCCCTGTAATTTTCGGGTCAATGATGATTGCACCCTAGTTTTTAGCTGTTTACACACAGGCCTGCAGCCGACTGGTGCAATATGCAGGCTAGATTCTTGCTAGTCGCCGCATTCGCCAGTCGTTTTCGGATACTTGTCCTTGATCTCCTGGATCTTCTTGTCCTGTTCCATCTGTTCGGTCTTGTCGCCATGACGGGCCTTGAAGGCCGCGTCCAGCTGATCACCGATGCTGGGATACTCGGCCTGGCGGCGGATGGCATAATTCTCCAGCAGGCCATGATTGGAAATCTTGGCAAGCGCCACCCTGAGTTGCCCGTCAGTGGGTTTGCTGGTGGTTGAGTTCCATTCCGCAATATAGGGCGGCTTGTCGGGGTCATCGTGCTTGATAACAAAGTCGACACCCGCGTGCATGCTGGGGTGAAGGTAATGCACGGCATGGCATAGCGAGCGGGCGCTGACGTCGGAGCCGATCAGGGTCTGCTGCGAGACGACCTGCCGGATCTGCTGCTCCGAGCGCTGGGTATTCTGCCAGATCACATAGAGCCAGCCGCATGCCAGGATAAATAGGACAATCAGTGTCGCAAGTATCCAGTCTTCGATCATCATGTTGGCGATCACCCTTACAGAAAATGGGACATTGCCAATCTTATACCAGACAGGCTGCGTTCGTCGAGAATAAAATTAGCAGAATCAGTCGCATAACCACGTTGCCCGCGGTTGCCTGAAACTAGTTGTTGAGCGCGCCCTGATCGATCCACTTCTGGATGGCGGTGATTTGGCCCGGCTTGAGTTCATGCCCCCGCCCGATGGCCAAGGACGCTGGTCCGGTCGGCGGCATGCCGATCTTGGGGCTGACCTTGCCGCTGATGACCCGGTACAGGGTACTGGACTCGCTGTCCCCGGGGACGATTACCGGACCGAACTTGGTGCCGGTCATCACGTCGGTGTAACTCGTCAAGATATACCCGCTCTTCTCGGAACCCTCGCCTTTGCCGTCATGGCACATTATGCAGTACTCGTTCAGCACCGGCTGTACATCGGCCGAAAAACTGACCTGTTTGCTGCAGCCCGTGCTGATAAAAGGTGCGGCGATAGCAAGACCGATAATCAATACACTGGAACGCATTTCATTCTCCCTGATCACTGTTTCTCTGCGTGTTTACGTTACACCAACTCGATTTGAATGACCATAATTAAGAGTGGCTGGCTATGTTCAAGCTCGCATTGCGGGTCGGCGGTGGATGCTTATTTAGGCCCCGGTTTCCCGTCCCGGCCGGTATGCACAGAAAAGGTCTGGAGCATGTCGGGCAGCTAACCGGTGCCCAGGACCAGCAGGGTCATGGTGTACAGCGCCCGGCGGCCGGTTGGCTGGGTGCTGAGAGTGGTCGAAGCCTGCAGATTACATGAATCGTCCCCGGTGTCTGTTGTGGCCGGCAATAATATTACAATGCCGCCAGGCGTCAGTTTCAGGGAGAACTGTGGGGACCAGGCGCGGTGCTGATGCGCTCCCGGGGCGGTTGCTGCCGTCAGCAGGGTGGCGATGCTAAAGGGACTTCATTTGATCCACGTCAATTTATTTGGATTTTCGATTTGCTAGCGTGTGGATAGTATCTATCCTTATATCAGGCTATTGTTAAAGAAGAAGGAGGGCACGCAATGATTGTTGAAACAACCGATCCGATCACCGGCAATGAAGTGACAGATCTAGAGAATGCGCCTTATATCCTTGATGGCGAACTCAAGATCTACTTCGAGTCTGAAGCGAGCAAGGCGGAGTTTCAAGATATACCGGTGGAGCACCCCGGTGAAGATTTCGAGCACAACCTGGACAACCCGCAGTCAATGGGTCCGGGTGATGGCCAGCATAAGGACGTGCATAAGGAATAGCGTCAACTCCTTCATAAACGTTCATTGAGGTTCGCAGCAGACGGCCGGCGCGGGTTCCCGCGCCGGCCGTTTTGTTTTCTCGGGCAGGTGCCCGCAGGGTGCCGTGATCGGTGTGGCAGGCCCTACAGCGTGGTGACCGGCATCCCCATCAGCGGCCAGACGATGGCGACGGCGAATGCCACGACGGCCAGTAGCAGCAGGCTGGCGGGGATGCCTGCCCTGAAGAACTGGGCCGCGGTGAACTGCCTGGAGTCGTAGGCAATGGCGTTGGGCGCGGCGCCGACCAGCAACAGGTAGGGGCAGGCTGCCACGACCAGGGCCGTGAACAGTACGACTTCCTGGGCAACCCCCAGGTAGGGTGCGATCACCAATGCGACTGGCAGGGTGATCGCAATCGCTGCTACGTTCATGATGAAGTTGGTCATGAGCAAGATGAAAAAGGCGATACCCATTACGAACACGAACCAGCTGGCTTGATGGAACATGATCAGCCAGTTGACCGCCATCCATTTTGCCGCGCCGGTTTCCCACAGGCAGAAGCCGATACTCATGGCCCCGGCAAACAGCAGAATAATATTCCAGGGGATCTGCTCGAGGTCCTGCACTGAGAGAATACGGAACATGAAAAACAGGACAGTCGAGACCAGCACCACGGAGGTCTTGTCAATCTCCGCCATGGCGGGTATGAATGACTTGAGCGACAGGGTGACGATCACGCCGAGTACGACAATCGCCACGAAGATTTCCTGGCCGGTAAGGGGCCCGGTTTCCTTGTAGAGGCGCCTGGCCTTTTCCCTCAGTCCCGGGATCGTTGCCTTTTCAGGTCTGAACAGCAACATGATCAGGCCCCAGGTCAGAAAGACCAGCAGCCAGCCTATCGGGAACATGAAGTAGGTCAGTTCGAAAAACGATACCTGCTGGCCGACGATGTCATTGTAGAAACCGATGGCTACAGCACCACGGGCGGCGCCCAGCAGGGTGATCATGCTGCCTGCGCCTGCTACGAAGGCCATGCCGATGAACAGACCCTTGCCGAAGCGCGTGGGCGTGTCTTCCTGGCTGTAAAGTGAATAAATCGCCATCAGGATAGGGAACATGGTGGCTGCCACCGCGGTGTGCGCCATGATATGGGTAAGCGCGGCGGTGACGACAAAGCAGCCGAGATAGATCATGCTGGTGCGGTCGCCGACCACGGTCAGCATCTTGTAGGCCAGGCGCTTGGTCAACCCGACCTTGGTAAATACCATGCCGATGATCAGCGAGCCGAAGATAAACATTACCGAGGGGTCCATGAAATCCTTGAAGGCCACTTCGGCCGGGCGGATAAAGAACAGTGCCTGCACTACGCCGATGACCAGACTGGTGATCCCGATCGGGATCACCTCGAAGACCCACCAGATCCCGGCCAGCAGGAACAGGGCGATCGCGGCCTTGCCTTGACGGGTAAGCTGGAAATGCTCGCCTGCAGGGTCGGTTGCATCGGCCAGCGGGTCCATCAGGTAGACAGCCAGGAACACGCCCAGGCCTAGCAGGATGAAGAAGATCCGTTTTAGATCAAGCTTTAGCGCGGGTTTATGTAACTCCAGGGGGGCTTTCATGCGAACCTATCTCTCGTCTTCAGTCCCTGAGGCCGCGTGCAATTTCTTCCGGGCGCAAACGGTGTCGGCGAACCGCTCGAAGATATCGACCAGTCGAACCACGCCGATGACCTTGTTATCTTCCACGACCGGGAGAATCAGGACGTCCTCGACCAGCAGCAGGTAGGCGCACTTGGCAAAGGGGTCATTGAGGCTGACCGTGTTCTTGATCAGCGTGAGAACACCGGATACGGGTTTCCTGGCCTCCTCCAAAATCTTCAGGGTGAAGCCTTCCTGCCAGATCAGTGACAAGGCGGTAAAATCATCGCTGATCCCCTGGAAGGGCTGGTGCCCCTTGTAGTCGGGCGCTTCTTTACGGAGAAACTTCGGTCCGACGGCCCGGGTCAGATCACGCAGCGAGAGATAACCCTGCAGGTGCTGGTTAGCGTCGGTGACCAGAATGGTGCGATACTTGTGACCCTCGGACAGGCTGTTGTGCATCATCTGGATGGCATCACAGATGGACGCCGAGGCCGGTATATGGGGGTAGTCTGTGATGGGTACATAGAAATCCCGGACATGCAGATCATCAAGCATCAGCTGTGGCCCTCCTCGAAAAGCGCCCAGTGTGTTGCAAACAAGGCGACAATAAATTGTCTGAAATCCAGTGCAGTTTCAATTTAACGTGCAGTGCGAATAACATTCATACAAGAAACGGCAAGTTTACCTTTGGTTGTTTGATAATTATATTTTTACCCAGTCCAGGCAGTGAGGTTGTGCCACGTTGGGGTACAATTTCACCACCGAAATGCAGGTATGTGAGCAGGCCGCCCACTCGGGATCGGGCCGGGAGCGCCAGATACGGGTGTTAATAAAACCGGCTGCAGGACCACCATCGAGTCCACCCTCGCAGATCTCCAGGTTCCCAGGTTCCCAGATTCCCAGGACATGACGATTTTCTTGTCCTGGATCAAAGAAAATAAGTAAATAATAATGTAACAATATGCTAACTTCTGAAATTGGTCATTTTGGCTTCTTATGACAGGTTTGTTTATGGAGGATTCGCCATGTTGAAAGTAATTATTGGATTTATTGCCGGCATCGCCCTGCTAGGGATTGTCGGGTTCAATACGGCCGGCAGTTTCATGATGGTCGAACACGAGAGCCCGTACGGTATCGAGGAGACGGCGGCCCGGATTCAGGCCAATATCCAGAAATTGTCCCATCGGGGCTGGACACTCTCCGGGTTGCGGGACCCGTCCAAGGCCGTAGCCAACTCGGGCAGGAATGTACCGCCTGTTCTGCTGGTGGAGGCCTGCAGCACCGACTACTCGGGTGTGCTGCTCGCAGATGACCAGGCGCGCATCCTGTCTATCTTGATGCCGTGCACCATCACGGTCTTCAAGAAGGATGATGGCAAGACCTACATTGGCACCATGAATTCCGGTCTGATGGGCAAGCTGTTTGGTAAAAAGGTGGCCAGTGTCATGAGCGAGGTTGCCAAAGACCAGGCCGAGTTCCTGAAGTTCGATCCGAACGAACCGGCACCGCCGTTGATCAGGGTGAAACCGGGTGGTGGCGGTGCCGGTGGCCCGGAAACCGCCGGATGCTGAGCAGTCAGTTCACCTGAAGCGATAACGCAGCGGTCGTGAACGGCTGCTGCGGGAGGCTGGGGTTCTGTCATTTTTCAACATATTTCTATAATTAGCTCACCACTCCTGCGGAGAGATGCCATGTTTATAAAAGATCTATTGACTGCACCTGTGCTGGGTTTTGCGCTTGCGCTGGCAGTATCCATGCCGGCCGCTGCAACAGCGACGCCTGCGGCCGGGGCGGCCCAGGACACGGGTGCAGAAATAGGGAAGGCTACCGAAGGCGCGGCAGACAAGGCCGCCGCTGATGTGTCAGCCGCAGCGGAGAAGGCAGCGGCCGAAGCCGGGAAGGGCGCACAGGCGCCGGCACCCCTCGCGGCTGCAGCAGCGGCGGAAGCCAAATCCTCTTCAACCGCGGATCATTCCAAGTTCGAGGAACTCGAAATCGACTTCAAGTCAGGGCCCGAAGTGACCCTGGCCTGTCTCAAATGTCACACCGAGGCCGCCAAGCAGATCCACAAGACCCAGCACTGGACCTGGGAATACACCAACCCGGATACCGGTCAAAAGCTGGGCAAGAAACACGTCATTAACAACTTCTGTACCTCGGTAAAGTCGAACAACACCTTCTGTTCTGCCTGCCATATCGGTTATGGGTGGGCAGATGACGGCTTCGATTTCAGCTCAGAGGCCAATGTCGACTGTATTGTCTGTCACGATACTACCGGAACCTACAAGAAGCTTCCGGGGCTGTCGGGCCACCCCAACTATGAAACCATGGAGTGGCCGCCGCATTCGGGCAAGTTCCGGCCCCCGACCGACCTGAAGAAGATCGCCCAGAATGTCGGGCCGACCAGTCGCAAGACCTGCGGCACCTGCCATTTCTATGGTGGTGGCGGTGATGCGGTCAAGCACGGCGACCTCGACAGTTCGCTGACCAACCCCGGGCGCTACCTCGATGTGCACATGGATAGCGAGGGGCTGAATTTCACCTGCTCCCGGTGCCATGTGACCGACGAGCATGAGGTCTCGGGCAGTCGCTACAAACCGACCGCGTCAGACGAAAAGGGCGCACGGGTACCCGGCAGCCTGGATCCGCGCAATCCCACCACCTGCGTGGCCTGTCACGGCAACACACCGCATCCCGACAAGATGGCGAAGCTCAATGACCACACCCGCAAGCTGGCCTGCCAGACCTGCCATATCCCGGCCTATGCGCGCAGCACACTGCAGACCAAGATGAGCTGGGACTGGTCCACGGCAGGCAAGCTCGATGAGCAGGGTCAACGTATCCAGCTCAAGAACAGCGCGGGCAAGGTCGTCTACGACAGCAAGAAGGGTACCTTCAGCTATGACCGCTATGTGGTCCCCGAGTACCAGTGGTTCAACGGCAAGGTGAAATTCACCCTGTTCGGTGACAAGGTCAGCGAGGACAGCGTCGTCAAGATCAACGAGTTCCAGGGTGATGCGAATGATCCGGATGCCCGCATCTGGCCGGTGCGCGTGTTCCGCGGCAAGCAGATGTACGACAAGGGCCTGCAGACCCTGGCCGTGCTGCACACCGCAGGTGATGACGATGCCGCCTTCTGGGGCAACTACGACTGGGACAAGGCCATGGAGGTGGGTATGCATTCCGCCGGTTCTGAGTACAGCGGGGAGTTCGGCTTCGTGTCCACCGAGATGCGCTGGCCGATC
>JAOTTU010000233.1 GCA_029864225.1 Gammaproteobacteria bacterium
CGTAGGCGCCATCGAGCTCATAATCCTGGCCGGCTTTATCAGCGGGGCCTGGAAGCGCATTACCTACGGCACGGTCCTGGCCTTGCACACGATTTCCACCCTGGCCTCCTACAAACAGTACCTGGCACCCTATGACGGTGCTAACATCCTGTTCTTCGCTGCCTGGCCGATGCTGGCCGCATGCATCACGCTGTATTTGCTGCGCGACCGGGACACGCTGCTTTCACTCAAGACCGGGCGGTGACCGGCACGCGCGTGCGCATGAACCCGGCACAAGCGACCGCAGCCATCGGCTGACACCCTGGCCGGCCTGTTCATGACAACCAGGATGGGATTCACTTGATGATCGGTATTGAGGACAACAGCGGGGCAGCCGGTCCCGCCCTGCTGAACCTAGGGTTTCGCCCCTTCTTCTCCGGCGCAGTGCTCTATTCCTTCGTGGCCATGCTGATGTGGATGGCCCTGACGGTGTTTGGCAGGCAGTGGCCCTTCGCCGGACCGGCTCCTGGTGTCTGGCATGCCCATGAAATGATTTACGGCTATGGCATGGCCGTGGTGGCCGGTTTCCTGCTGACCGCGGTCAAGAACTGGACCGGCATACAGACGCTGCACCGTACGCCACTGTTATTGCTGTTTCTGCTCTGGCTTGCCGGGCGCGTACTGGTGTTTTTCGGAGAAGCCATACCCCTGGAGGTGACCGCGCTGGTCGACTGCCTGTTTACTGTCTTGCTGGTCATAGCGGTCAGCCTGCCGATTGTAAAGCTGAAGCAGTGGGAGCAGTCCGGCATTCTGTCAAAGCTGGTCCTGCTGTTCGCGAGCAACCTGCTGTTCTACGCCGGCGCACTTGGCCTGGTTTCCGGTGGCGTGCGTGCCGGGCTGTATTCCGGCATCTACCTGCTGATTGCACTGATTTTCGCCATGGGCCGCCGGGTCATGCCGTTCTTTATCGAGAAGGGTGTCGGCTACGAAGTGCGGCTCAAAAACCGTAAATGGCTGGATATCAGCAGCCTGGTGGTGTTCCTGGTGTTCTGGCTGGGGGATATTCTGGACCCCGATTCCCTCCTGGTCGCCCTGTCGGCCGGCGGCCTGTTCATCCTGCACAGCATCCGCCTGGCCGACTGGCACACCCCGGGCATCTGGCGCAAACCGTTGCTCTGGGTACTGTTTATCGGTTATGGCTCAATCATCATCGGGTTCGCACTCAAGCTGGCTGTTTACATCTTCGGCATATCGCCGTTTCTCGCCCTGCACGCCTTCGCTGTCGGCGGGATTGGCATGACCACCCTTGGAATGATGGCACGCGTCACCCTCGGTCATACGGGCAGAAACGTCTTTGAGCCGCCTGCCCTGGTCAACTGGATCTTTGCCGCAATTTTCGGTGGCACGATTTTCAGGGTACTGGTCCCGCTACTGGACCCCGGCCATTACTTGCTGTGGATAGGCGTGTCCCAGGCGTTCTGGATCGGTGCCTTCAGCCTGTTCATTATTGTTTTCCTGCCGATGCTGGTGCAGCCGCGCGTGGACGGCCGCTATGGCTAGGGGCTGCAGCACTGGGTAGGCAAGCCGGGCGATACCCAGCAGCAGGAAGCAGCAGAACCCCATGACAATGGCCCGGCTGCGGGCACTGATTCAGGGAAGCCTGGTCTCGACGTGTACGACCAGCACGTCACAGGGCGCGTTGTGGGCCACTTTGTCCATGGTGTCCTCGCGAAATAATGCCAGTCCATGGCGCTCGTGCGCACCGACCACGATAAGGTCGACATTATGCTCCCTGGCGAAACTGATAATCTCCCGTTGCGCCGGGCCTGGAGTTACCCTGACATGCGTCTGCGCGGCATCGATTCCGATATGTTCTGCAAAGGTACGCAAGGAATCCTGCGCGCTTTTCGTGAACCACTCGATCCTGTCCGCGTCAACCGGAAACATCGGGTCGGTGGAGAATTCGAATGCCAGGTGGTCGAGGATCCGCAATATGCTGAGCCGTGCATCAAAGGACTGGGCCAGGCGCCTGGCGTGCTCGCCGATGGCCTCATGTTCCGCCGAACCGTCGGTTGCAAGCAGGATATGATTGTATGCATTCATGGCGACCCCCGCAGACTGACCTTCCCTTATATAAGCATAGCATCCCGGCCAGGCAGGCTGCATGCATGAATGTCATGCCTGTCGATACGAGGGGCATTTGCCGGAGCAGGTAGTGTCTGCCAGGGATGATTTAATCCAGGTGCCTGACGGTTCGCACCCGACAGACCAGCAGCGGCCCCGGTCAGTCCATGGAGAATCGTGTCGGAGGCGGACCGCCTCAGGCAGTCTGCTGC
>JAOTTU010000234.1 GCA_029864225.1 Gammaproteobacteria bacterium
GTCGGCACCGGGACGGGTGGCGGTATCGTCGTTGACGGCAAACTGGTCACGGGGCCGAATGGCATTGCCGGTGAGTGGGGGCATAACCCCCTGCCGTGGCCGCAGCCCGCTGAACTGCCGGGACCCGAATGCTACTGCGGCCTGCAGGGCTGTATCGAGACCTGGTTGTCCGGCCCCGGCCTGGCGCGGGATTACCGGGACATGCAGGGCGAAACGCTTGATAGCGTCGAGATCAGCCGGCGTGCAGTCGCAGGCGACGGGTCGGCCACGGAATGCCTGCAGCGCCACGCCGACCGGATGGCACGGGCACTGGCCAGTGTCATCAACGTGATCGACCCGGATGTGATCGTGCTGGGTGGCGGGGTGTCCAATATCGACACCCTGTATACAGCCGTGCCCGCGCTGTGGACGCGCCATGTCTTTTCAGATCGTGTCGACACGCGCCTGGTCAAGGCGCGACACGGTGATTCCAGCGGGGTGCGTGGCGCCGCCTGGCTGTGGCCCGCGGCCGACTGAGTGACCCGCTACTGCGCCTGGCGCGCAGCGATCTCCCGCAAGCGGGGAACCGCCAGTCCGGCGGCATCGGCCTGTTCCAGGGCGCGTTGCAGTCGTGCCGGCGCGCTTCTTCCCGTGCAGCCGTGATCGGGGTCGCCGTCAAAGGCGGTCAGCATGCCCTGGATGAGCTCCTCGGGCGGGAATGACTGGCCGGTGAGGGTCTCCTGGATCTGGATGACCTCGCGCGCGACGGCCTGCGCCAATTCACGCTGGTTCGCCCACAACTCGCTGACCGTGCCGCCGGTGACCAGGCCGGCGCAGTTGGTGGTGACGATGTAGACATTCTTGATGACGAGTTCACGCAGCATGTCAGCGGCGCTGCTCACTGCCCGCGCCGGGATGTTGATGGCGCCGAGCGCTTTCACGAGTAGCCCGGCCTGCGGCCCGAACACCGGCGAGGGGATCAGCACCCTGGCCTCCTGGCCGGGTTTTTTCTCGAACCACACCGAGATCACGGTGGGGTTGATGAAGCCGTACTGTTCCCAGTCGCGCGGCAGCAGTTCGTTCTGCAGCAGTCCCAGGCGCGTCTGCCAGGCCGGGGGAATCTGTTCCAGTACCGGGTGCAGGTCCTTTTCGGCAACCGCGACCAGTACCAGCTTCGGTGCCGGCAGTTCCTGTGCCGCGACGGCAATATCATCGTCGCGAGTAACGGGATAGACGGGATAACCGGCGCGCAGCAGGCCGTGGGCAAACACCCCGCCCATTTCGCCGACGCCTATCAGCACTACGGGTGATTTCATCTGTTTGCTTTCGTCTTGTATCTGCCCGATGGACGCGAGAGTATAACGCAACCGGTTGCCGGTCTGCTGCAACCCGATACCTGGATTCTGCGCATGCTTACATCAAGACAAGGGCCTTTCCGGCTGTTCGGCCTGTTGCTGCTGTGGGTGGTGCCGCTGACGCCGGCGTGGCCGGCGATCCTGGTGACGGATGATGCCGGCAACCGACTCGCGTTCGAGCAACCCGCGCAGCGCATCATCAGCCTGGCACCGCATATCACCGAGCTGCTGTACGCCGCCGGTGCCGGCGATGCCATTGTCGGGGTATCCGAACACAGTGACTATCCCGCTGCTGCATACGGCCTGCCACGTGTGAGCGGTGGTAGCGGGCTGGACCTGGAAGCCATTGTCGGCCTGCAGCCGGACCTGGTGATTGCCTGGCGAAGCGGCAATCCGGCCCACCAGGTCAACCGGCTGCGCCAGCTGGGTCTGCGGATCTTCATCTCGGAGCCACGCCGCCTGGAAGATGTGGTCGCCAGCCTGGAGCGGTTTGGCCTGCTGGCCGGCAGCACGGCCGAGGCGCGTGAACAGGTCATGGTCTTCAGGCAACGCCATGCCGCGCTGGCCCGGCGCTACGCGCAGCGGGACACAGTCAGTGTGTTCTACTCCGTCTGGCAGCGGCCGGTTATGACCGTCAACGGGGAGCACTTGATCAGCGATATCATCCGCCTGTGCGGCGGCCGCAATGTATTCGACGCGCTGCCGGGCCTGGCACCACAGATTGGTATCGAGGCGGTGCTGGCTGCCGATCCGCAGGTGATTATCGCCGGCGGTGGTGAAGCGGAACTGTCAGGCTTGTTCGAGATGTGGACGCGCTGGCCGGAACTGACGGCCGTGAAGAACAGCCACCTTTTTACCATCCCGCGTGATTCTATAGTGCGTCATTCGCCGCGGGTGCTGGACGGTGCGGAGAAGTTGTGTCAATTGCTTGATGGGGTAAGACATAAAGAGTGAGACGTGAAAAGAATGGCCA
>JAOTTU010000076.1 GCA_029864225.1 Gammaproteobacteria bacterium
CCCGGCAGATAGAGGAGGCCATGCTGACCATGGACGAGGACCCGCGGGGCAAATCACTGCTGAATGCGCTGCGCTTCACGGGCATCGAAATGGCGCTCGACCAGGAATGGGATGAAATCGACGCCCTGCAGATGGAGACGCTCGGTCTCGAGGGTAAGTAGCGATATGTCCTTCCGACTGAAAACCATCCTCGGTATCGCGTTGATCGAGGCCGTACTGCTGTTCATCCTGGTGGCCAGCAGCATGAAATGGCTGGAAGACACCATTTTCAGCGACACATCGCAGCTCGCCGAAACCACCACCGGCCTGATAGCGCAAACCGCGGCGGATGCCGTGATCAGCACCGACCTGGCGACCCTGAATGAACTGGTGGAGGCTGCACTGGATATCCCCGGAGTGAAATATGTACGTTTCGTGAACCCGGATGGCGTTGTGCTTTCACAGGGTGGCGATGCAGACAGCCTCGCCCGCCCCTTCGCTCCGGATAACGACATCAACAGCATCGATGACGGCCTCTACGACCAGGCCGGTTATGTGGAAGTGAATGGCCACATCTTTGCCAGCATTGAACTGGGCCTGTCGACCGATCATATCCACAAACTGCTGAACGATGCACGGCAAAAGAGTACCGGTATCGCGCTGATCGAGATGATCCTGGTCGCCCTGTTTTCACTGATGCTCGGGACCTACCTGACCCGCCAGTTGACGGGGCTGAGAACCGCGGCCGAGCGCGTCAAGACCGGCGATTATGGCTACCAGATACCCGTACAAGGCAGCGATGAACTCGCCGAGACGTCGAAGGTATTCAACATCATGTCGGAGACTATCAGGAACGATATCGCACAGCGTGAAATCGTTCTGAATGCAGCTCTGGATTCGATTATCGGTATGGACGAAAACGGATTGATCACCGAGTTCAATCCGGCCGCCGAGCAGACCTTCGGCTATCGGCGTACAGAGGTCATAGGACAGAGGCTCTCTGAGAAAATCATTCCTCCCGAACTACGCGAGGCCCACGAGCAAGGGTTGCAGCGACTGCAACAGACGGGAGAAAGCCGGGTGCTCAACAGGCGCATCGAACTGACCGCGATGCGGGCAGACGGCAGCACCTTTCCGGTTGAATTCGCACTCAGCGCCACGACAGTAAACAACAAACTGATCTTCATTGCCTATATACGCGATATCACCGAACGCCGGCATGCCGAAGCGGACATGAGGCGTCTCAACATGGCCGTCAACGCGAGTCCGAGCGCGATCTACATCACTGACAGGGAGGGTCATATCGAGTACGCCAATCCGGCATTTACCCGCATCACGGGATGGGAGAAGCCGGATGTCCTGGGCAAAACACCCGCCATACTCAAAAGCGGGCTCATGGATGAGGAATTCTACCGGCAGATCTGGTCAAAACTGAGAAACGGGGAGATCTGGACGGGTCGCATACTCAACCGGCGACACGGGACCGTAGAGATGCCCACAAAGGAAAGGCAGAACCTGCTACCCGTCGATCTCTACTGGGCACAGTCAACCATCGCACCATTTCAAGACGCACAAGGCGTGATCTCCGGCTATGTTGCCATCCAGGATGACGTGACAGACCGGGTGGTACGCGCAGACATGGAACTGCTGGAAAGGAATATTACAGAAACCATCCTCAAGGTCTCGCGTTGTCTGCAAACTGAAGCGGCACTGATACATCGACTGGATCTTTTACTGGCCGAGCTGACCAACTTGCCGCTGCTGATGACGGGAAAGGACGCGGCCATTTTCACCTGGAACGAAGACACGGGGTCGGTCGCACTCGTTGCCTCGACCGGCAACGTAGACAAGGCCCACCTGCAGGGTATGGAGGAATTGCTATTCCTGACGGAGCATGAC
Source organism: Gammaproteobacteria bacterium (assembly GCA_029864225.1). Taxonomy (GTDB): domain Bacteria; phylum Pseudomonadota; class Gammaproteobacteria; order UBA9214; family UBA9214; genus CAMYJZ01. The sequence goes on from JAOTTU010000076.1 coordinate 1,879, forward strand.
GTTGACCCGCGCCATATGCAGATCCTGGGAGAGTGTGCTTACAGCGGCCCTGCCAGCGATCCCGGCGTGGCGCATGGTCATTACGTCGTACCGCTTGTCCATGCCGACAAGATACTGGGTACTCTGCTGCTCTATACACGGGTGGATCCCTCCGACAACACCTTGCTGCTGGAAGGTATGAATAAACTGGGCGAAATCATCGGTTTTGCCATTGCCGACGAAAGCCTGCGCCGAAAACAGGAACATGCACGCCGGGTCGCGGAATCAGCCGCCAGGACAAAATCCGAGTTCCTCGCCAATATGAGCCATGAGATACGCACACCCATGAACGGCATATTGGGAATGCTGAACCTGATATCCAGTTCGGAATTGAGCGCCGACCAGAAACGTTATACCCAGACCGCCTACAGTTCCGCGCAGACCCTGCTCGCCGTACTGGACGAGATCCTGGACCTGTCCAAGCTCGAGTCGGGCAAGCTTGAACTCGAACACATACGCTTCGATATTCGCCAGACCGTCGAAGACGTGGCCGCCCTGATGGCGCAGGCGTCGTTTGAGAAGGGTGTGGAACTGGCAACCCATGTAGCCATGCGGGTGCCAGCCTGTGCAGTCGGCGATTCCCTGCGTATACGCCAGGTCCTGCTGAATCTCGTCGGTAATGCCGTGAAATTCACCAGCCAGGGCGAGATCAGGCTCAACGTGAATCTTGTGGGCCAGGCAAGTGGCCCGGCCCGGTTGCACTTCTCGGTATCCGACACCGGCATCGGCATGACGCCGGAGCAGCAGGCCGGCATATTCACCGCCTTTTCACAGGGCGATGGGTCAACCAGCCGCAACTACGGCGGAACCGGACTGGGGCTGACCATTTCAGACCGCCTCGTCAGACTCATGGGGGGTGAAATTCAGGTCGACAGTGAACCCGGCGCGGGCTCGACCTTTAATTTCGACCTTGAACTCGATATTCCCCCGCAACCGGCCTCGTACCGGGACACCGGCCTGTCAGGCTGCCGGGCCCTGCTGGTAAGCGACAGTCCTGCGGTCCGGCAAGTTGTCCCTGACTACCTCGCCGAGTGGGGTGTACGCACGGACACCATTACCTGCAGGGCGGCATCAGAGAACGGAGATGATGCATCTGCGGCAAACGATCCTGTTCATGACGTCATCCTCTACGATATCGGTTCAGACACAGCCAGCGGGGAGGTTGGCATCCCCGTATCAGTGGTCACGCCGGAACGGCATGACGTACCCGTCATTCTCCTCAAGCTACCCGGTGTTAAGTCATGGATTGCCGACGGAGCCCGGGGCTGCATCGATCTGCTGAAACCGTTACGCCACGGCGAACTTCACGACGCACTGGCCACGGCACTCGGTAGCGGTGTGATTACCACCATGGCCGAAACCGATACACCGGCTGTTGCGGATCTCTCTGGCGGGCGCGTCCTGCTGGTCGAGGACAACCCCATCAACCAGGAAGTCACCCGCGAAATGCTTGCCAAACTCGGATTGCTTGTCGCCGTCGCCGGTAACGGACATGAGGCAATTGCAATGGCACGGAACAGCCAATTTGACATTGTATTCATGGATTGCCAGATGCCGGAAATGGACGGCTACGAGGCCAGCCGAGAGATCCGTGCGCTGGAGCGCATCGCGGGGACCAGCCCGGGACTTGTCATCATTGCCCTCACCGCCAATGCCATGGACGGGGATCGCGAGATGTGCCTGGCAGCGGGCATGGATGACTACATGTCCAAACCGTTCACCGGTGATCAGCTGCGAAGCATGCTCGAAAAATGGCTGTCTACCGGTGCAAAATGCGTTACTGAAAACACGGCTGGCCCGGATACCGGGGTCATTCCGGAGCCCGCCAGCTCCGGTGTGATTGACATGGTAAAGATCAGGGACATCCGCGAGATCATGGGTAAACGGTTCGGTGAGGTTATCGACAAATTTGTAGAGAACGGGATTGCCGACCTCGAAAGGCTCGAACGGGCAGCGGCCGAAAATGACATGGAAACGCTGACTGCCGTGGCCCACCACCTCAAGGGCAGCAGTGGAAATATCGGTGCGATGCGGTTAGCGGAACTGTCCGGCCAGCTGGAACAGCGTTCGCGCTCGCAGGATATCACCAGCGCCAGTGAACAGGTACGCACACTTAATTCTGAATTCAGGGATATATCCACGACGCTCAGGGAGCTGCAGGACCTCCGGGGCGAATAAGATGGATCATACCGACCATACAACACGTGAAAAGCCGTTGATCCTGATTGCGGACGATGACGATGCAACCCGCATGCTGCTGAAGCAGGCCCTGGATAACGAGGGCTACATGATCATAGAGGCCGAAGACGGTATAGAGGCAGTCAACCTGTATACAGCACACAAGCCTGACATGGTGATACTCGATGTCATGATGCCGGGAATGTCCGGTTTTGATGCCTGCAGAAATATGCGCGAGTCCGACAACAGCGCGCACCTGCCGATCCTGATGCTGACATCGCTGGATGACATCAACTCTATCGATGCCGCATTCGAGGCCGGTGCTACCGACTTCACTACCAAACCGATCAACTGGAGACTCATCAGGCAGCGCATAAACTACGCGCTGCGTGCCTACAAAAACGATCAGGAACTGCAAACCAATCAGCTGCGTCTGAGCCACGCACTCGAGGTCGCCAGCCTCGGCCACTGGGACTGGGATCTCAAAACCAACGAGTTACGCTGGTCCGAGCATATCAACGCGATCTTCGGCCTCAAGCCGGAACTCAATCAGGGCAGTTTCGAATCCTTCCTGGGCAGGGTACACCCGGAGGACCGGGGTCTTGTGACACATGCAGTTGAACGTGCACTGAAGTCCACGGAAAGTTACAGCATCGACCACCGCATCATTCGCCTCGACGGACAGGAGCGGATACTGCATGAACATGCCGAGGTCATCCAGGACAAGCTCGGCAGGCCTGTGCGCATGATCGGCATGGCCCAGGACATTACCGAACGCATACGCGCAGAGGAAACCATCAGGCGCCACGTCTATTACAATGACCTCACCGGCCTCCCCAACCGCCGCCTGTTTAACGAGCGCATGCAGCATGCACATGAGATTGCCAACCGGGAGGAACAGCATTTTGCCGTGATCCTACTGGACCTCGACCGCCTCAAGGTGATCAATGACACACACGGGTATGGAACGGGCGATTTTCTGCTGAAGGCCATTGGCAACCGCTTGCAGGAAACAGTCAGGAGCCAGGACACCGTCGCGATGCTCGGAAGTGACGAATTTGCGATCCTGGTCGAGGGTATCGAGAATCCGGAAAACATCAATACCATGTGTATAGATCTGCTGCAGGCCGTTTCGCGCGAATGCGTCATCAACGGCCAGGGTTTCTACATTACGGCGAGCATGGGCATCACCCTGTACCCGGATGACAACACGTCCCACAAGAACTTCCTGCAACATGCCGAGTCCGCGATGTATGCGGCCAAGGAAAACGGCGGCAACCAGTTCTGCTTCTATAACAAGGACATCAACACCAGGGCACAGCAGCGCCTGCAGGTCGACATGGCGCTGCACGAGGCCGTCAAGCACCGCGAACTAGAGGTGTATTACCAGCCGCAGATAGACGTGGACAGCGGACGCATCATCGGCATGGAGGCCCTGACCCGGTGGAACAACCAGAAACTGGGCGCCGTTTCACCCGCCGAATTCATTCCGGCCGCGGAAAACAACGGCCTGATCATCCCCATGGGCGAATGGGTGCTGCGTACGGCCTGTGAACAGGCGGCAAAATGGCATCGCGACGGCTATAGCGACCTGCGCATGAGCGTCAACCTGTCACCGCGCCAGTTCCAGTGCAAGAACCTGCCCGAATACATCGAAAATGTCCTGGATGAAACAGGACTGGATCCCCGTCGCCTGGAACTGGAGATCACTGAGAGCTGCACCATCAGCGATCACGAGGCAGGTATCAAAATACTGGAGCGGCTCAAGGCACTCGGTATCCGCGTTTCCATCGACGATTTCGGCACCGGGTATTCGTCCCTGAGCTATCTGCATAAACTGCCCATCGACGCCGTCAAGATCGACCGGGCCTTTGTGACCTGCATCGGGGAAAACGGTGAAAACGGTGTCATCGCCCGCACCATTATCACCATGGCGCACAGCCTCGGCCTGAGCGTCATCGCCGAGGGCATAGAGGAACCGCATCACCTCGAGTTCCTGAGGCAGGAAGGCTGCAACGAGGCGCAGGGCTTCCTGGTCAGCCGGCCCGTCAACGTCGGTGAAATTGACCAGCTGCTGGAGCTCTCGCTGAAAACCCCCGTCGCCGTAGTGCGCTAGCACCCTTAGCAGGGGTCAGTACCCTTTTTCCGAGGTCTTCGGCGGTCTTCTGCGACGAATCTGGCCGACCCTGCATTGCAAGGTCCGCTCAATCTGCTTTCTGTATGAGGCATCGCCTTGCGGCGTTCCCGTCTGTACCGGCGACCGGATGCTTGCCCCCTCAGCTAGCTTGCAGGTTGCGTAAGCTGCTTCCGTAGTACGGATCCCCCAGCCCAATACCAAACCACACAGAAATCCCGCTGCATGAACCATTGGCACACTGGGCCAGGCTGTCTCGGTCAGGAGGGCCTGACCGGTATTGATCTCAACGATGATTTTCACAGCCGCACCCACACCCGTCAGCAGGACCAGGGGATGCCGCTGTTCACGCCAAAGCTGCAGGAGACCCACGATCAACAGGCTGTTCAAAATACCGGACAGTCCACAGTAGTAGCGCAGCAGGGGCTCACCCCACCACAACCAGGCATCGACACCGATGGTGCCGATCATCAAGGCCAATGGCAGGCGCCACTGCAACCGCATCTCGAACAGCGCCCCGAGCAGCAGCAGTGCGGTGATATCCCAGCCGGCATGCGCCAGATCGCTGTGCACCCAATGTCCGGTGATCAGTCGCCACCACTCACCCTGAGCAATCGCTGCCCGGTCGAACACCCAGGCCTCGGGCACTGCCCCGAGGATCAGGTAAGCAGCCACGGCTCCCGTACCCAGCAGGAAGGAACGCCATGGCAGCGTGATGCCACCATGGCGTACTTCAGGTTGGAAAACTGCATCCATTAGCGGGCCATTTCCGCCTGACGGCGGCGTACTGTGAGCCACACGAGAGGCAACAGATACAGCAAAGTCCAGGCATCCAGTGCACCGCCCCCATTGTGGCTGGCACGGCTTGATGAGTACATGGGCTGCTGGCTGTCAACCCGACGTGAAATGGACGGGCGCTGGGTACGCTGCTGCCGGGCCGCCGCCTCGATGGCAAGACGCGCCTGGTTGCTGCGCTTGATGCCATGCGCATCGAAGACCTCATCGCGCACCACAACCATGGCGGTGTAATCGGTCACCAGGCCGTACTCGACACCCAGATCGATAATGGCCTGTTTCAGGTCGGCATCCTCGCCAAAGTCATTGATCTCCTGCAGTGCTTCCTCGACACTGGCGTAGGCCCACAGGCGTTCGATCTCCGGGTTTTCAGTGGCTACGGCGGGGAATGCAAACCGGGTCTGGTAGGTCTTGTCTGCACCCGAGATGCGCCCGGTGAGCCGGACATCCGCCATGCCCGCACCCCAGTAATGACCGAAGACCACGAGTTGCTGGCCCCGATACAGGCTGCCAATCTGTCCCGGGGTGAGATCGGCGGTCTTGATGCCGCCAATCTTGATCTTTACACCGTGCAGGGCTTCGTGCGTTACCTTGGACGTCGCTGCCAGCAACTGGCCCACGATGTCGTCACTGGTGGATATATTCACGGCAAAGCCGCCCGACGCTTTGGCCAGCGCCTCTAGGAGTGGCCGGTTGGCACTGTTGCCCAGCACAAAGGTGAACAAACGGACGTCCTTCTTCTTGATAAGCTCGATGAAGCGACGCTGCCGGGTCTCACCCACGTTGGCCACCCCGTCGGTGACCAGCACCAGCGCGCTGGTCCGGTCGGCCTCCAGAGACAGTAGGCCTTGTTGGAGGCCGGCATACAGGTTGGTGCCGTTATTGGGAGCGATGCCCACCAGGGCCTGGCTGTAATGCGCCACCATTTCGGGGCTGGCATTGACAAAACCCGAGGTCAGTTCCCGGGAGCCGTTGTTGAAGAGCACGATGCGAAAGCGATCCTCGGGACGCATCTTTTGCAATGCACGCTGCACACCATCGGCCAGGGTCGCGTACTTGCCCTGCATGGAACCGGAGACATCCACCACAAACACCCAATCCTTGCCTTCCTGGATGGGCTTGAGGTCATCACCGGGTGTGACCACCATCATAAACGTACCGCGATGACTACCCGCAGGCTTGTGCGCGACCAGATCGACACTGCCCGGCAGACCGGCCTGGTGACGCCAGTAGACCACCAGGTCCTGATCCAGCGTGAAGACTGCAGTGTTCACACCAGTCGGATTCTGGGTACCCGTCTGCTGTCCCTCCGGTTTTTCCTGCGAAGACATACCGCCGGCAGCAGGCGTACGATTGCCGAGGTGTACCAGCCATTCGCCATCGGCTTGTTGCTGAATGAGGGCCTGTGGCTGATTCGGCAGGCGCACCGCTTCCACCGGATAGGCCGACTTGAGTCGCAGGTCGAAACTGAATTGTCCGGTCACCTGCTCGTTGGCAGTCCAGAAGGCGAGCTTGACCTCGTCGACACCCCCCTCTTCCAATGGATAGACATAACGCCCGATACCGGTATCCACCTGCGCGGGCTGGAGGTACACCAGGCGCACCCGCGCATCCTGTCCGGCACGCACCGGGGCGACCCGGGTCTCGAAGGTCTTGTAGCTGTCTTTCTCGGTGATGCCGGCATCGCGCCCGGCCGCCTTCTCCTCCTCATAGAGCTGGCGCGCCTGCCCCCGTTCCAGGACCTCACCGGTAACCGGCTGGCCGTCGATCCACACGGTGAGTTCAACTACCGAACCGTGCGCGGGTACCGGAAACGAATACTGCGCTTCCAGATCCCGGTCATGGGGGTTGACGAAGACCTGCTCCACGGTGGTAATGGCGTAACCGTCCTCGATCACGACCTCGACCTGATGGTCTCGTATTTCCAGGTCCGGCAGACTGCCGTCGCTGGGTGTCAACAGGCCGGCGGCCTGTATGAATCCAGCAACCAGGGACGCCGTCAGCAAGATGAGCCCTTGCCAGAGACTCTTGGTAGCAGTTTGTCTGTTCA
>JAOTTU010000235.1 GCA_029864225.1 Gammaproteobacteria bacterium
CTGCTGTTGGGCGTGTTACAGCCCACCTCGGGCGCGCTGGAGATCACCCCCGACATACGTATCGGCTACTTCGCCCAGCATCAGCTGGAAAATCTCGACAACACAGCCACGCCACTGCAACACATGGAACGGCTAGCGCCCGGGGAGACCACGCTGGCACTGCGCAACTTCCTCGGCCGTTTCGGCCTGGCCGGCGACAGTGAAGACCGCCCGGTGGCGAGTTTCTCCGGCGGCGAGAAAAGCCGTCTCGCACTCGCCCTGCTCGCCTGGCAGAAACCGCACCTGCTGCTGCTTGACGAACCCACCAACCACCTTGATCTGGACATGCGCGACGCACTCACCATCGCGCTGGAAGAATACACCGGTGCAGTGGTGCTCGTATCGCACGACCGCAGCCTGATCCGCGCCGTCGCAGACGAACTCTGGCTGGTCAATGAGGGTGAAGCCAAATTGTTCGATGGCGACCTGGAAGACTACAAACACTGGATCGAAACCAGACGCCCGTGCGAAGCCGCCAACCAACCCCGGCAGGAAAAACCGCGCACACAACGCACGCCCAGGCCCAACCGGAAAGCGTTGCAGTCCAGACAGAACAAACTCGAGACCCAGCTATCCAAAGCACAGGCAGAACTCGCCGCCGTCAATCAGCAACTCGCCGATCCCGCCACCTACGCCAGCCCCGACCGCGACAAGATCAGCGAACTGAATGCGGCGCATGCAAGGCTGGAAGCAAAAGTGGCAGAACTGGAGGAAAGCTGGCTGGAGTTGGAGACGGCGATGGGAGCGTGAGGCTGAGTCACAGGCGTCAGCGTGAGATCAGGGGGGTGGAGAAAATAAAGGTGTCAAAAATATAGGGTGTCAGAGCACATTTTTTCCTAATATAAGCAGAAATATGCTCTGACACCCTTTTTTCTGACCCTGGTTTTTTGGGCTATTTACTCTGCTCGATTGCATGCTTTATGACTGCCTTTACCGCTGCCACCGGAATTTGGTCTGTGGCCTTGAAGTTGATGCATCCCTTACCTGTCCTTATGCCGGGATATTTCTCCTTGAACCCGGCAATATGATGGGCGCCACAGGTATAGAGTGAAACGTAACGTTTCTGATTGGCGATGGCTACCCAGCCATCCTTCACTTTGTACGTCGGCATTCGGTAGGACATGTCAACTTGCGCCCGAGGGTACAAACCGACGATCAGATTGTGCAGCTTCTCTACAATCGGTTTTCGATCCTGCGATACTGTGTCGAGGTAACGCCGAACTTCTTTGTCCACAGTCTTGACCTTCCCGATAGCCCTGACGGTTGAGTCGTGCGGCCGGCCGTAAGGTCGCTCCGCTCTCGAACGATTAGTTTTGCGCCTTGTTATTTGTATGCATAGATATAGTACATACTGATGTCATTCCATACACCTTCTTCGGTATTAAGCGCTTCGATCCGTGCTTCGTAGTCCCGCTGACACTGACTCAATATGTCCGGCGGCACAGCATGCACTGGATGGGGATATTGGCCGGGTGCAAAATCATCCCTCTGAATCCATGACTTTCTGGCCTTCTCGAGCGGGATGTAGTAGCCGGTTTGTTGTACGCGAATCTCGATATCTGTGAAACCTGCTTCGCCAAGTAATTGGCGGGTCTTCTCAAGCGAACCGGTAGAGGTATTCATAACATAGGGATAACCGTATTTCGCCAGCACATCCCGTGCGACCGAGACCCAGAAGTAGGAGGTCTCCGGCAGCGCATGGAAGCCCAGCCCGCCGCCTGGTTTAAGCAGGTCTTGCCAATGTCGTAATGCGGCAAGTGGATCGAGGATGCAGAAAAATGCCGATGCACAATACATCCGGTCGAAACTGTTGCCGGGAAACTCAAGATGCTCCGCATCCGCCAGAATAAACTCGAGATTATCCAGCCCCGAAGCGGCCAGTTTCTTGTTTGCCTCGGACAGCATGCCTTCTGAAATGTCGACACCGATAACCGTACCACCTGATTTCACCAGTGACGCGGCCTGAAAAGCAATCGTACCGGTACCCGTCCCGATATCCAGCACGCTATCACCGGCACGCGGCGGCAATTCCTCGAGCAGCTTCAGCGCGGTCTTTCGATGCCAATCGCTGTTTTCATGATTCCCGCTTCTCTCGTCGTAGGTACCGGTAATGTGCTTATGGTAAGCCTGTATATCCTCAATATTCATGATAATAGGGGCCGGATACTTTTTGATAAATTGCCATGGTAATTACCTTTACACTATAAAAAAAATGTATCCGGCCCCATTATTTTAACGAATCGGCATATAATCGCTATC
>JAOTTU010000077.1 GCA_029864225.1 Gammaproteobacteria bacterium
ATCTTGCCCTTCACCCTTCACCCTTCACCCTTCACGAATTCAGTTCCTTGTCCGAGCGCAGCCGGATCTTCTTCTCGGTGCCGTTGAGCAGGTTGGTTATATTTTTCCGATGGCGCCAGAACAAGATAACGGTGATGGCCGCCATCACGCCAATGAAGGCCGGTTCGGGGCGCAGCCACCAGAAAACACCCGGGGTCAGCAGCATGGCCGTCAGGGCGGCCAGCGAGGAATAGCGGAACAGCAATGCCATGACCAGCCAGAGCGCGCTGACGGTGAGGCCGGCCGGCCAGTGCAGGCCGAATACCACGCCCAGTGCCGTGGCTACGCCCTTGCCGCCCTGCAATCCGAAAAATATCGGGTAGAGATGGCCGAGAAAGGCTGCCAGCGCCGTGGCCGCCTGGATGGCGGGGTCGGCACCGAGCGCTCGCGCCAGCATGACCGGCAGCAGGCCCTTGAGCATGTCGCCCACCAGGGTAAGGAAGGCCGCCTTTTTGCCGCCGATGCGCAGGACATTGGTTGCACCGGGATTGCGGGAACCCTCGGTGCGCGGGTCGGGCAGTCGCATGAGCTTGCAAGTCAAAATGGCGGCCGAGATGGAGCCAAACAGGTAACCGCCCATAACCAGGAGAAAGTCAGTGATCATGGGCGGACATTGGAATCGCTCAGCTGGTCGAGGTCAAGCGCTGGGTTGACCATGCGGCAGGCGCCGACTGGCCAATGCGGCAACAAGCCTCTATATTGACGGCACATTCAATTGGGCGCGGGTGGTAATGGATATTGTATTTATCAGTGATTTGCGGATCGAAACCATCATCGGCATCTACGGCTGGGAGCGCAAGGTCAAACAGACCGTCAGTCTGGACCTGGAAATGGCCACGGACATCCGCAAGGCGGCTACGACCGACAGTATTGAGGACACGCTGAATTACAAGGCGGTGGCGAAACGCCTGATCGCCTTTGTCAGTGAGAGTGAGTTCCAGCTGGTCGAGACCCTGGCGGAGCAGATTACGACGATCATTCTCGACGAATTTGATGTGGCCTGGGTACGCCTGAAGCTCTACAAGCCGGGTGCAGTGCGGGGTTCGCGCGATGTCGGCGTCATGATTGAACGGGGCACGCGGGAGCCTGGTTGAATGGCGCGTGTGTACCTCAGCATGGGTAGCAATATCGACCGCGAGCAGCATATCGCCTCGGCGCTCAGCATGCTGAGCGAGGCATTCGGGCCGCTCGAGCGGTCCTCGGTTTATGAAAGTGAAGCCGTCGGTTTCGACAGCCCGGCCTTTTACAACCTGGTGGTCGGCTTCGACACCGATAAGGGGCCGCGCGCCGTGCAGCGGGTGCTGCGCCATATCGAGGAGCAGAATGACCGGGTGCGCACCGAACAACTCTCTGCGCGTACACTGGATCTCGACCTGCTGCTCTATGATGACCTCCTCGTGGACGAGGAGGGGCTCAAGCTGCCGCACAATGACATCGCCCGTTACGCCTTTGTGCTGGGTCCGCTGGCCGAGATTGCCGGCAGTGAACGGCACCCGCTAACGGGTGAGCGTTTCGATACCCTGTGGTACGGGTTTGATGACAGCGACCAGATGCTGACGCGCATCGACTGGCCCCCGGCCGAAGCTTCTTGAATGTTCGCTGACGCCAGCGAGCCTTTTATAAACAAAGCGACTGCTGTCCCGTTAAGTTGTATGTGAGAACAAATAACTTCATATAGACAATGCAGATAACGATGGTGCTGGATCAAAAGTAGGCGCTTCAGGTCATGCAGGACATGACGAATCAGGTGTCGAAGTAAACAGAGAGTTCCTTCTCCTCCCGGGAGAAGGCCAGGATGAGGGGCTGCAAAATCAAGTAGTCGTCCTGATTTATCCCCTCTCCCCGGTCTATACACCCGGCGGGAGAGGGGATTAACGGGACAGCAATGTTACAAACACATGAACGACCTGCCTGAACCCTCTGCCGAGGCGCTGGCGCTGAGCCAACAGCTGGTGGCCGTGATCCGCGAAGAAATTGCGGCCGGCGCTGGTTCCATCCCGTTTTCGCGTTATATGGAACTGTGCCTCTACAGCCCCGGCCTGGGTTACTACAGTGCCGGTTCACAAAAGTTCGGTGCTGCCGGTGATTTCATCACTGCACCGGAACTCTCGTCCCTGTTCGGGCGTTGCCTGGCGCAGTCCTGTGCCAGTGTGCTGGTGGAACTGGGTGGCGGTGACATCCTCGAGTTCGGCGCCGGCAGCGGCCGGCTGGCCGCCGATATTCTGGGCGAACTTGAAACCGCCGGTCACTTGCCCGGGCAGTACTGCATTCTCGAACGCAGTGCCGAGCTGCGTGCACGCCAGCAGGAGACCCTGGTCACGCAGGTGCCGCAGCTGTTCGAACGGGTCGTCTGGCTGGATGCCTTGCCGCAGGCAAACTTTCGCGGTGTGCTGCTGGCCAACGAGGTACTCGATGCCATGCCGGTGGAGCGCTTTCGCTGGAATGGCACGGCAGTCGAGTTGTTTCATGTGAGTGGTAGTGACGAGCCCCTCGACTGGTGCCCTGTGGAGACACACGGCGGCGCGGTGGCTGCCGATGTCCGGCACCTGGTGACAGAGGCCGGCCTGGCGGCGGGTTATGTTTCCGAAATCAACATGACGCTGGCGCCCTGGCTGGGCAGCATCGCCGCCCTGCTGGATCAGGGAATGGTGCTGCTGGCCGATTACGGCTATCCGCGTCACGAGTATTACCATCCGCAGCGCAGCGCGGGCACCTTGATGTGCCACTACCGGCACCGTGCCCACGACAACCCCTTCCTGTGGCCGGGATTGCAGGATATCACCGCACATGTAGATTTCACCGCGGTGGCCGAGGCGGGCAGCGCCGCCGGTCTGGATGTGACGGGTTACACCACCCAGGTACACTTCCTGCTCGACTGCGGTATCGACCGGCTGTTGAGCGCCGTCGGTCCGAGCGACTCGGTTGACTACCTGAAGCAGGCGCAACAGGTGAAACAGCTGTTGTTACCGGGCGAGATGGGCGAGCGCTTCAAGTTCATCGGCCTGACCAGGGACATCGAGAATCCGATTCCCGGTTTTCGGCTGCAGAATTTTCTTCACCGGCTGTGAGAGGAGCGTTGAGTGGCCGTTCCGGAGATGTCATTCCGGACGCAGTAGCGCGGAGATCCTGAATCCAGTGGTTGGTGATCAGATGGTGACTGGATTCCGGCCTGCGCCGGAATGACGAAATGGGGGGGTAAATCAGGTCCACCTTAATGTATTCGGCCTCTGCTGGAATGACGAAAAGACGAGTCAGCGTGGTCCTTCTTAATGTATCCGCTCAGGCGGCCGACCTGTGTATGATCCCGGAGCCAAGCCGCCCTCGAGGCGCTGACCGACACTGACCGAGCGCATGGATAACCTGCAAGCAATTATCCTGGCCCTGTTGCAGGGCCTGACCGAGTTCCTGCCGATTTCGAGTTCGGCGCACCTGATCCTGATGCCAACCCTGTTCGGCTGGGAGGACCAGGGGCTGGCGTTCGACGTGGCCGTGCATGTGGGCACCCTGCTGGCGGTGGTGGCCTATTTTCGCCACGACCTGGTGCGGTTGCTGGGCGCCTGGCTGGGGTCGCTCACCGGGAAGGGGATCACGACCGAGGCGCGCCTGGCCTGGCTGGTGTTGCTGGGCACCCTTCCGGTGGTACTGGGCGGTCTGCTGCTGCACGACCTGATCGAAACTTCACTGCGTTCGCCGCTGGTGATTGCGGTAACCACGATCGTGTTCGCGCTGTTGCTCGGCTGGGCCGACCGGTACAGCCGCCACCTGCGCGATGAATACACCCTGGGCCTGAAGGAGGTGCTGATTATCGGGATGGCGCAGGCGCTGGCGCTGGTTCCCGGCACCTCGCGCTCCGGCATCACCATGACCGCCGGCCTGGCGCTGGGTCTGACGCGCTCCGCTGCGGCCCGTTTTTCCTTCCTGCTCTCGATCCCGGTGATCGCCCTGGCCGGCGGCTACGAGGCTCGCAAGCTGTTGCAGCTGAGCGAACCAGTGGCCTGGGACGCCCTGCTGCTGGGGACCGCCGTCGCCGGCATCAGCGCCTTCCTTTGCATCCACTTCTTCCTGCGGCTGATCGAGCGCATCGGCATGCTGCCGTTCGTCATCTACCGCCTGCTGCTGGGCGTCGTACTGTTCTGGATGTTCGTTTAGCGCGGCTCAATCCATGTTGTAACTGTCTTGCGTCAGCTTGGCGTGTGCGGCGGCCAGCCGGGCGACCGGCACCCGCGGCGCCGAGCAGGACACGTAGCTCAGGCCGATGTGATGGCAGAAGCGGATGGATGCCGGGTGCCCACCCTGTTCTCCGCAGATGCCGACATGCAGGTCCGGGCGCTGCTTGCGGCCCCATTCGAGGGTGATGCGCATCAGCTCCCCGACGCCGTGCACGTCCAGCACCTCAAAGGGGTTGTCCTGCAGGATCCCGGTCTCGTTGTAGAGCGGCAGGAACTTGTTCTCTGCATCCTCCCGTGAAAAGGAGAAGCTGGACTGGGTCAGGTCGTTGGTGCCGAAGGAGAAGAACTCCGCCACCTCGGCCAGCCGCTTGGCACGCATGCAGGCGCGCACCACCTCGATCATGGTGCCGAACTTGAACTTCACCGGGGCACCGTATTGCGCTTCAACCTGCTGCCTGACCTCGTCCACGATCAGCTTGACGCGTGACAACTCTTCCGAGGTGCATACCTGGGGCACCATGATCTCGGCATCGGCCGCGATGCCTTCCCGGTTGCACTCCGCCACCGCCTCGAGGATGGCGCGTATCTGCATGGCATAGATCTCCGGGTAGGTGAGACCCAGGCGCACGCCACGGTGCCCTAGCATAGGATTGATCTCGAACAGTTCGCGCACCTTGTGCAGCATCAGTTTTTTCTTGGCGATGGCGGCATCGACCAGTTCCGCCCCGCCGATATTGAAGGGTGTGGGTAATGCCTGCGTGGTGGCCGGTTCCGCGTGCAACAGGCGCATGGCGCCGGCCAGGTCATTAATGCCCTCGACGGTGCTGCGCAACTGGTTGAGGTGTGACAATTCCTGCTCGAGTTGGCGTTCGCTCGGCAGGAACTCGTGGATCGGCGGATCCAGCAGGCGAATGGTGACCGGCCGCGGCGCCATCACCTTGAACAGTTCCTTGAAGTCGCCGCGCTGGATCGGCAACAGTTCCTGCAGGACCTTTTCACGCTCCTTCGTGGTATTGGCGAGGATCATGTCCACCACGATGGGCAGGCGGTCCGTGGCATTGAACATACGTTCCGTGCGGCACAGACCGATGCCCATGGCACCGTACTCGTTGGCCTTCTGGGCAGCATCGGCGGTGTCGGCATTGGCCATCACCTTCAGGTCGGCTACCGCGTCGGCCCATCCCAGCAAGGTATGCAGGTCAGCAGAGAACTCGGGGGGGACGGTCGGGATCTCGCCCAGGTAGACATTGCCGTTGCCGCCATCGATCGTGATGATGTCGCCCTCGCGCAGGATGGTGTCGCCGACCTGAGCCTGGCGGCTGCGGGTATCGACTCTGATGCCCTCGGCGCCGGCGACGCAGGGTTTGCCCATGCCGCGCGCCACCACGGCGGCGTGCGAGGTCTTGCCGCCGCGGCTGGTGAGTACGCCCTGGGCGGCGAAGAAACCGTGGATGTCCTCGGGCTTGGTTTCCTCGCGTACCAGGATGATCTTTTCGCCGGTGCGGCCCAGCAGTTCGGCGCGGTCGGCATCGAACACCACGGCGCCGGAGGCGGCACCGGGCGAGGCCGACAGCCCCTGGGCGACCGCGACACTGGCATAGGCCGGGTCGAGGCGCGGGTGCAGCAACTGGTCGAGCTCCTCGGGGTCGACGCGCAGCAGGGCCTGTTCCCGGTCGATCAGGCCCTCGCTGACCATTTCCACCGAGGTGCGCACCCGTGCGGCCGCATTCATCTTGCCGTTGCGGGTCTGCAGGCAGTAGAGGGTGCCGTTCTCGATGGTGTATTCGTAGTCCTGGATCTCTCGGTAGTGCGTCTCCAGGCGGTTGCGCAGGTCGACCAGCTGCCTGTACATCTCCGGCATCTCCTGCTCCATTTCCTGCACCGGCTTGGGTGTGCGAATGCCGGCCACCACGTCCTCGCCCTGGGCATTGACCAGGTACTCGCCGAACATGACGTTCTCGCCGGTAGCCGGGTTGCGGGTGAAGCCGACACCGGTGGCGCTGTCACTGCCCATGTTGCCGAATACCATGGCCACCACGTTGACCGCGGTGCCGCTGGCCATCTCGGGGGTAATATGGAACTCACGCCGGTAGTCGACCGCGCGCTTGCCCATCCAGGAATTGAAGACCGCCTTGATGGCGATCTCCAGCTGCTCATAGACATCGTGGGGAAAGGGCTTGCCGGTCTCGACGCGCACGACCTCCAGAAAGGTCTCGCTGATTTCGTGCAGGTGGTCTGCGGTGAGTCCGATATCCGCCTTGATGCCCTCGCGCAGCTTGAGCGCATCGAAGGGTTCATCGAAGCGCGCGTCGGGAATGCCCAGCGCCACCTTGCCGAACAGTTGGATGAAGCGTCGGTAGGCGTCGTAGCCGAAGCGTTCGTTGCCGGTCTGCCGGATCAGGCCGGCGAGGGTTTCCGAATTCAGTCCCAGGTTGAGGATGGTATCCATCATGCCGGGCATGGACAGGGCCGAGCCGGAGCGTACCGAGACCAGCAGCGGGTTGGCGGCGTCGCCGAAGCCCTTGCCGCTCGCTTGTTCCAGTGCGGTCATTTCCGCACGAGTCTGTGCCAGCAGTCCATCCGGCAATGTCTTGTCCGCTGAGTCGAGGAAGGCCAGACAGGCCTGCGTGCTGATGACGAAACCCGGTGGGACGTTTACCCCGATCTGGGTCATCTCGCACAGGTTCGCCCCCTTGCCGCCGAGCAACTGCTTGGCATGGCCGTCGCCATCGTGAAAGGAAAAGACATACTGCGTGGTGTCGGGTTTGGCTGCCATTTCAATCATTCCTCTTGTCAAAATCCCTGATAGTGAATCCACGAGGCCGCCAGTGTACATGACAGGGCGGCATCACCTAATTTTGCCGTCATTCCGGGCGGAGCGTAGCGGGAACCCGGAATCCAGTAACAGTTAATCAAGTCGTTTCTGGATGACGGCTTGCGCCGGAATTACGAATGCTGCGTTCATCCGACCTCCCCTTGATTATTGCAACAGCAGTTCGATTGCCTTGATACGCTGTTCGCGCAGCGCCTGCCCGATGGCCGGACCGGACAGGCCCGCGCCGGCAAGCGCGCCCGTGTCGACTTCCCGGGCCGCTGCGTAGGCCCGCCGTAACAACTCCGCCTGCGGGTACTGGCCGCCATGATCACGGTGATGTGCATCGGCATCGGCCCGGCAGACCTGCAGAAAATCCTCGAACCGTTGCGGCCGCCGGAAGGCGTCCAGTGCAACCAGCAGGTGGAGCACGTCACCGGCCGCCAGCTCGGCAACGCCGTGGGCCTGACCCCGGTGGCCGATGGCCAGGCTGGCAAGTTCACGGTAGGCATTGGGGGCGCGCAGGCGTTCGCACAGCCGGTCCAGCGCCGGAGTGCCGAGGCCGGTGTCACACACCAGTGCGGCGAAGCGAATTGCGGGGTCGTCACTCAGGCGCACGGCTGCCTGCAGCACGGGAAAGATGTCGTCCTTGTGACCATGCCCCGGGCGGTCGGTGGCGATGTAAAGCGACTCGACCTCGGGAAACAGTTTAGCCAGGGCGCCACAGCCGTAGAGCACGTCGAAAAAGCGTGCCGGTGTCTTTTCCGCCAGCGCCTTGACCAGCTCCGCCCAGACCCGCTCGGGGACCAGGTGGTCCACCTCGCCGGCGCCGACCATGTGGCGCATCAGGGCATTGGTCTCATGGGCGACGCGAAACCCCCAGTGGTCAAACCGTGCCGCGAAGCGGGCGACACGCAGGATCCTGACCGGGTCCTCGGAAAAGGCCGGCGACACATGGCGCAGCACGCCGTTTTCCAGGTCATCCAGCCCGCCATAGGGATCGATCAGCTCGCCCTCCGGCGTTTCTGCCATGGCATTGATGGTCAGGTCGCGCCGCAGCAGGTCCTGTTCAAGTGTGATGTCAGGGTCGGCGCAGGTCTCAAACCCGGTGTAGCCCGGTCCGGTCTTGCGCTCGGTGCGGGCCAGCGCATATTCATCCTTCGTTTGCGGATGCAGGAATACCGGAAAGTCCTTGCCGACCGGCATATAACCCTGTTTGAGCATCTCCCCCGGCGTGCTGCCGACGACGACCCAGTCGCATTCGCTGACCGGCAAGCCAAGTCGCTTGTCGCGTACTGCGCCACCGACCAGATAGATCTCCATCAGCAGGCGATGCCTCCGCGGCTGCGGGTGTGCAAACAGGGTGTGTGCATCAGCGCCGTGTTTCGCGGCGATAGGTGTTATAGCGCCCGCGCTGGTGCTGATTGATAAGATAGCCGGGGACAACCGCTGCAACCGGGGTCGGCGTGATGCCGAGGGCTGGCAGGGCATTGTTCCTGCAAAGGCTGTCGCTCTGCAGTGAATAGTAGTTGTCCATGCTGAACGGCTTGCCCGGCATTATGCCAAGCAACCGGGCCTGCAGGCGCGATAGTCGATTGTTCAGGCCAATGATGCGTTGCTTCGTGCCGAGCGTGTCGCGCGTGTACTCCACCAGTTCCTGCAGCGTGTAGCTATCGGGCCCGCACAGCTCGAGGCGCTGGCCGCCAGTGGAATCATCTACCAGCGCCCGGCAGAAGGCATTGACGACATCGCCGATGTATACCGGGGCAAAACGGCTCTGTGGACAGGCCAGGGGGAAGACCAGCGGGGTGATTTTCAAGAGCGTGGCGAAGCGGTTGAAGAAACTGTCGCCCGGCCCGAAGATGACCGAGGGTCGGAAGCTGGTGATCTGCAGCCCTTCCCGGGCAGCGGCGTGGACGCGGTTTTCGCCTTCGCCCTTGGTCCTCAGGTACTGGCTCAGGGCGAAGGCGAAAA
>JAOTTU010000078.1 GCA_029864225.1 Gammaproteobacteria bacterium
TCTCCTACCCGGCTGGCTGCCCGACGCCCTGTCCATGCGGACAGTGCAATGGATCGAGTTCGTACTGGCCACGCCCGTGGTGTGGTGGTGCGGCTGGCCATTTCTGGTGCGCGGCTGGCGGTCCGTGCAGACCTGGAACCTCAACATGTTCACACTGATCGGCCTGGGTGTAACGGTGGCGTGGACCTACAGTGTCGTGGCCCTGCTGCTGCCCGGTGTGTTCCCGCCGACCATGCAACACGCCGATGGCAGCGTGCCGGTGTACTTTGAGGCCGCTGCCGTGATCACCGCCCTGGTACTGCTGGGCCAGGTGCTCGAGTTGCGCGCCCGCTCGCGCACCAATGCCGCCATCAAGCTGTTGCTGGGGCTGGCACCCAATAGCGCACGCATTGTGCGTGACGATGGCACGGAAGAAGACATCCCACTGGAACAGGTCCACCCGGGTGACGTCCTGCGGGTCCGCCCCGGCGACAAGGTCCCGGTGGATGGCGTCGTGACCGGGGGCCGCAGCAGCGTTGATGAGTCGATGGTCACCGGCGAATCGATGCCGGTAGAAAAACGGGAGGGCGAACGCCTGATCGGCGCCACGGTCAACGGCACCGGCAGCCTGCTGATGCGCGCCGAGAAGGTGGGCGCGGACACCCTGCTGGCGCAGATCGTACGCATGGTCAGCGAGGCACAGCGTTCGCGCGCGCCCATCCAGCGGCTCGCCGATGTTGTCGCGGGTTATTTCGTGCCGGCGGTTGTCCTGGTTGCCGTCATTACCCTGATCGTCTGGGGCTGCTGGGGCCCCGAGCCGCGGCTGGCGCACGCCGTCATCAATGCGGTCGCGGTACTGATCATCGCCTGTCCCTGCGCCCTGGGCCTGGCGACCCCCATGTCCATCATGGTCGGCACCGGGCGGGGTGCCACGGCCGGTGTCCTCATCAAGAATGCCGAGGCCCTGGAGATCATGGAAAAGGTGGACACGCTGGTGGTGGACAAGACCGGCACCCTCACGGAAGGTCGACCGCGCGTGGTCTCCCAGATCACGGCAGACGGCTTTGATGAACACGACAGCCTGCGCCTTGCCGCCAGCCTGGAGCGTGCCAGCGAACACTCGCTGGCCGAGGCCATTGTGGCGGGCGCCGGGGAAAAGTCCATCGCGCTGGCCCGGGTCGATGATTTCCAGTCGATCACCGGCCAGGGCGTGACCGGGACAGTGGACGGCCGGCACGTGGCCATCGGCAATGCCCGACTGCTGGAAGGCCTGGGTGTGGACGCGGATAGGCTGGCACAACCGGCGGACACCCTGCGCGCCGAGGGCCAGACGGTCATGTTTCTGGCCATTGACCACACAGCGGCCGGACTTATCGGGGTTGCCGACCCGATCAAGGACACCACGCCGGAGGCCATCCGTGACCTGCACACGGCGGGTGTTCAAATCGTGATGTTGACCGGCGACAACCTGACCACCGCCCGTGCCGTTGCCGCCAGGCTGGGCATCGATCGGGTGGAGGCCGAAGTCATGCCAGACCAGAAAGCTGAAGTCATCAAGCAACTGCAGACAGAGGGCCGGGTGGTAGCCATGGCCGGCGACGGCATCAACGACGCCCCGGCACTGGCGCAGGCGCACGTAGGCATCGCCATGGGCACAGGCACCGACGTGGCCATAGAGAGTGCCGGCGTGACCCTGGTCAAGGGCGACCTGCGCGGGATCGTTCGCGCCCGACACCTGAGCCGCGCAGTGATGCGCAATATTCGCCAGAACCTGTTCTTCGCCTTCCTCTACAACGCGCTGGGTGTGCCGGTCGCGGCGGGCGTACTCTACCCGTTCTTCGGGCTATTGCTGTCACCGATGATCGCGGCCGCGGCCATGAGTTTCAGCTCGGTGTCGGTGATCAGCAACGCACTGCGACTGCGCCGCGCGCGGATTTGAAAGAAAGGGTATCAGCGCGGATTTTCTACTGGGTACCCGATGAATAAGGGCACTGACCACTTTAACCATCTATGGCATTAACGGGGGCTCAATGAAGGGTGCAGTGGCAGCAGGGCATCCAGCCACGGCAGAGGCAGCGGTATGGGCGCTGGAAGAAGGAGGGAATGCCTTCGATGCCGCCCTCGCCGGGTTGTGTGCTGCCTGTGTGGCCGAACCTGTTCTGACTTCGCTGGGCGGTGGCGGCTTTCTGCTTGCTCACCAGGGTGGCGGCAGAGACACCTTGTATGACTTCTTCGTCCAGACACCGTTGCGCAAGCGTCCCGAATCCGACCTGGATTTTTACCCCATACTCGCTGATTTCGGCACGGCACAGCAGGAGTTTCATATCGGTATGGGCAGTATAGCCACGCCCGGCACCATCAAGGGCCTGTTTCAGATTCACGCCGATCTGGGCACCCTGCCGATGCAAGTGATCGTGAAACCGGCAGTGGATTTTGCGCGCACAGGCATCGTAATTAACAGCTTGCAGGCCTATATATTCAGTATTGTTGCGCCAATCTATCTGTCCACCAGGGGTGCCCGGCGTATCTATGCAAGTCGCCAGCTCGAGGATAGCCTGGTGGTCGATGGCGAGGACTTCCGTCAGCCCGAGTTGGCTGATGCACTGGAATTACTGGCTATAGAGGGAGAACGGCTTTTTTACCAGGGAGAGATGGGGGCCGAGCTGATCGCAGCCTGTGAGTCCGGCGATGGTTATCTGCAAAAGGCTGATCTGTTCGACTACAAGGTAGTGAAACGTGAACCTCTGGACTACCGCTGCTGGAATGCACGCATACTAACCAACCCACCACCTTCCAGCGGCGGCAGCCTGATCCGTTTTGCCCACGCGTTACTGGAGCCACATGACCAGGGTGAATTCGGTTCCGCACAGCACCTTACACTTCTGTCTGAAGTGATGAAGCAGACCAACCTGGCACGGATGGAAGACGGGCAGAATGGAACTGCGGGCTCCGGGAATATCCTTCATCCGGAGACCATAAACCGCTTCCGGGCAGCGCTGGCAGGGCACCCTGTCAACAGCCATGGAACAACCCACATCAGTGTTGTTGATAGACAGGGCAACGCAGCATCGCTCAGCCTTTCCAATGGCGAGGGCTCGGGTTATATATTGCCCGGTACGGGAATTATGCTAAATAACATGCTGGGGGAGGAGGACCTCAATCCGGGCGGTTTTCACCGCTGGGACACCGATGTGCGGGTTTCATCCATGCTGGCGCCTACCCTCGCCATTGACCATGACCGAATCATTGCAATCGGCTCTGGCGGATCCAACCGGTTACGCACAGCGATTCTCCAGATACTGAACAATCTATACTACTTCGGGATGGACGTACGAGAGGCGGTTGACAGCCCGCGACTTCATGTTGAAAAGGAGCTGCTCAGTATTGAACCCGGATTTTCCGAAGCGGCAGTGAATGCAGTCTGCGCCAGCTACACCAGCAATAACCGTTGGAGTGAGAAAAACCTGTTCTTTGGTGGCACCCATACGGTCATCCATGATAGCCGGGGATTCAGTGGTGCGGGTGATCCGCGCCGGGACGGGGTATTCCTTTCTGTATAGCTGGCCTGCCCTGGAAACTCCAACCTGGTTCCCAAGTCATCCCTGTGAACGTCCGAGAACGACCCAGACTAATGAAAAGGTCGCACCCTTCCTTAAACGACATCTAAGTGCCACAGTGGAAGCGCGCAGCAGGCTACTTCCCTATATACGCTGCAGGGTATGGTCCTGAACTTGCCAGACGTACTCATCGCCCTTCCTGTGTAAGTGCGCGGTTAGCCGAATCCAGGGCCATTATCGGAATTGAGGAAGATTATTAACGGTTTTTTCCGGCATTTTGAGTAAAATCGACGCATTGTCATAAACATTTCAGCACCTTATTTTGATCTGGCGCAAGCACTGAAAAGTCTATACTCCGTTAATACCAGTTCCTTGATTTGCCCATCGAATCAGCAAACCTTACCCAGCCTGGAGGCAAGCCTATGTCGGCACCAGCAAGTGTCACCCGCTACGAACCCGGGGTGGTCATCCCTGCCCTGCTTGGCATAACGGCGCTGGCATTATTTATTAATTATGATGTTTCTAACCGCCAGGCACTGCTGCTGCTGATCGGCAGCGGTCTGGGTTTCAGCCTGTTCCACGCCGCCTTCGGATTTGCCGGCGGCTGGCGGCTCTTTATACGTGAGCGGCGCAGTGCGGCGATCCGCGCCCAGCTGCTGCTGGCAGCCCTGGTGTCGCTGGCCTTTTTTCCGTTGCTGGCGGGCACGGTACCCGGTTTATCACTGCATGGCGCCTACGCACCGGTGGGGATTTCTGTTCTGATAGGCGCTTTCCTGTTCGGTATCGGTATGCAGCTTGGTGGCGGCTGCGGTTCGGGCACCCTGTTCACCGTCGGTGGTGGGCAAGTAAAGATGCTGGTTACACTGGTCTTTTTTGTTGCCGGCTCGGTAATCGGCTCGATCCATTTGCCCTGGTGGACGCGGCTGCCCTCCTTGGGCCAGGTTTCTTTGCTCGATACCTTCAGCTGGCCCCTGGCGCTCTGCCTGCAATTGCTGGTACTGGCGACCCTCTATCGATTGGTCAGCCGCGTCGAACAGCGGCGCTTTGGCAACCGCGAACCCCTGACCCTGGGCCGCGGGCAGCGCTCTCTGTTGCAGCGACTGGTGTCCGGGCCGTGGCCAGTATTATGGGGCGCTGTGGGACTGGCCCTGCTCAGCCTGGCAACGCTTCTGGTCGCCCGGCATCCCTGGTCGATCACATTCGCCTTTGGCCTCTGGGGCACCAAGCTGTGGGCCGCACTGGGCGGCGACATCAGCAGTTGGAGCTATTGGAACCACGGCTATGCCGCCGTCGCACTCGGGCGCAGTGTGCTCGCCGACGCCACGTCAATCATGGATTTCGGTATCGTACTGGGTGCCATCCTGGCCGCCGGCCTGGCGGGCCGATTCGCTCCCGCCTACACGATCAGGATGCGCGATATACTCACCGCCGTTGCCGGCGGCCTGTTACTGGGTTATGGCGCACGCCTGGCGTTCGGCTGCAATATCGGCGGTCTGCTGGCCGGCCTGGCGTCCGGCAGCCTGCACGGCTGGCTGTGGCTCGCCAGCGGTTTCACCGGCAGCATCCTCGGGGTTCACCTCAGACAAGGCTTTGGTCTTGATAAAACGCTAAAGTAAGGTACAAGAAAAACGCTCGACGTAAAAATCGCTGGATTATGGGAAGCTTTGTGGGCGCCGCAGCGATAGCCGTGGCCATAGACCACACCCGCCATCGTCTGCCGGCACCGGCGCAGCCCCATGAACAGTCCCAGAGCGAGACCACCGTTGTCATTGTCGACGAGGAAAACGAACCCCCATGTGGCCTGGACGATTCACCTTGCTCGATGGATGACAACCCCTGTTCGCTGGACGAAACAGACGAACTGGACAACACCGAGGACGAGTCGCCATGCAGCCTCTAGTGATGCATGGCCGCGTCGAATGCCCGCCTGCGGCGCTGCTACTCGACTGCATTCAGGAAATGGGTGCGCGGCGCAGCAACCCGGTACTCGAACTACTGCGAGACATGCCGGCTTTTGTACAGGGCGACAAGTACCCGCAAGCCGCACTGTCCTTTGGGGATGACGACTGGCGGAGCTATTATCACAGTCATCCCGTAGCCAACGCTGACGTCAGGGAACATGGACATTTTCACTTATTTGCCCGCAAAGGAAATGGTTGGACGCACCTGGCCGCACTGGCCATGGATCTGGAAGGGCAGCCATTGCGCTGGGTTATCACCAATCGCTGGGTAACAGGCAGCGACTGGCGTGACCGTAACAGCCTGCTGGCGAGCATTAATGCACTTGTCCCTTCGGAAGAACCGGACGTCCTGCGCCAATGGCTGGTGAGTCTGTTAAAACTCTATCGGACTGAACTTGGTGACTTGCTCGAGGCACGCGATGCGCGGATTACCGGCCTGCTCCAGGGTCGCTCCATAGACAAAGTTCTCGACGATCGCACCCTGTATGAACTGGTCTGCTCGCCGATTGACCTGACCGCAAAACTGACTTCAGAGCTGACAGGAGAAAGCTCATGAATAAACTGCTCACCCTGCGGACGACGCTCATTATGGTGGATCAGTTTTCTCCGAGCGCGCCAGGATTTTCTCGACCATCACCGAATCTTCAATAAATGCACACGGATCATTGTCATTTTGCGGAACGCCTCGGCGACCACTTTCCAGCCAGGGCGGCCAGGTTCGGCAAGAGTTGCTTCTTTAGAGTTATTTGATCAGCCAGGTTCCCGAATCGCGCGCTGACGATGTCGTCCGGGGATCTTATTAATTGATTTCATATATCGCCAGAACAATGACGCGGTAATCGTCAGACGCATCGTTTAAGCCGATAGGCACGCCAATGCCGAATTCCCAACTCTTTTCGGACTGCCATACCAGACCGGGTGTTAAGAAGCGCTGTTCTTCCGACCAATTCCACTCGGCGGTTACGACGACATCACCCATGGGCACAAACCCGCCGATATTAACGAATGGCTCGTCTACATCGTTGCTGAACTCGATACCGGCATGCACGAATAGCTGGCCACGGTCGTCGGGAAGATCGGCCGCGAAGATACCGTACGGTTCGATCGAGGCATCGCCTTCGCCGAGCTGTTTATCTTCGTCTCCGGTTGGGATCCCGACCTCCACGCCAGCCGCCGCATGGAACCGCGATCCCTTGATGCGCATCCAGCTGTATTGCAACCCGATCTCGATATCCCCGATTCCATCGGTCGCCGGCTCATCATCGCGATCGTCGCGCACGTAGGCTTTCCATTCCAGTTCCACTTGCAGGTCATCGGTGACACCATACTCGACGGTCACCGGCAGCTCCCAACGCTTTGCCTCGGCACCATCGTGGAATTGGGGAGCAAACGTGACCTGCACTTCGCCCGCCTCCTGAGGGTACACCAGCTCAGACTGGAACACCTCTTGGAGCGGCTGTTCACTTGCCGAAACAGGCGCAGAAACAGATTCCGCCAGCACGAAATTAGAACACAGCACCAACCACACGCCGACAAGCACTGGCAGCGCGTGCGCGTGGCGGCCAGTACTCCTGTATTGATTTCCCGTTGCCAGTCGCCTCGAACGCAAAAGCGAGGCAGCCACTCCCAAACCGGTGGTAAGGGCAAACATCATATATTCTCTTAAGCGATTCATTTGGGTATACCTTAGCTTCAATCAACTCGATTCATTCACAAACGCCACCGATAAACAATATACATGATCACTGCTGTCCGGTAAAAATGCCGTGCACCAACTCTAAGGTAATATTATCTATCACTGCTGTCCCATTAAATACCGATCATGTTGTCAGCTAACCCCTTTATGATAGGTATAATTTTGTATCCCCATGATAAGAGAAATGAACGCCATTATCGATGCAATAAGAGCTATTTCTTCTCCTTTATTCCGTTTTCTGGGTGCTCCGGGACTCATTTCAGTGCCCCCTTGAGGGGTTAGAAGGTCACTACGGCATGGACGATATACAGGGAGATGGTGAGACCGGGGACCGGTTGAGAAGCTGGCCTGGGCCATGTGCAAGTATCGCGAGAGGACAGGATGCTTTACCCTCCGCATCAGCGCGCGGTATACAGTGAAAATTATGACGGGATCTATTAAGAAACTTGCAGTGGTCTGGCTGGCGCTGGTCACAACTGCCTGCTCGACGCTGGGTTATTACTCGCAGTCGATCATCGGTCATCTGAACGTCATGCAAAGACGCCAGCCGATTGAAAATCTCCTCGATTCAGGCACAATTTCCCCTGAGCTGAAGGCGCGGTTATTGGCTGTGCAGTCCATGCGGCGCTTTGCCAGCACCGTGCTCGGGTTGCCGGATAACGGCAGCTTTAGCCACTATGCCGACCTGGAGCGGCCGTATGCCGTATGGAATGTGTTCGCAGCGCCCGAGTTGTCCCTTGAATTGAACGAATGGTGTTACCCGTTTGCGGGTTGCGTCACATATCGTGGCTATTTTTCCGAAGACAAGGCCAGCGCAAAGGCCGGGCAGCTGCGTACCCTGGGCTTCGATACCTATTACGGCGGAGTAGCGGCATACTCCACGCTGGGCTGGTTCGATGACCCGTTGCTGAACACGGTGACCGGCTACAGCGATACGCAACTGGCCGGTCTGATCTTTCATGAGCTCGCCCACCAGCAGCTGTATATTCCGGGGGATACACTGTTCAACGAAGGTTTCGCTACCGCCGTAAAGCATGCGGGTGTGCAACGCTGGCTCGAGCAACAGGCCGACCCGGTAATGACCAGTGACTACGCGGCCCATCGCCGTCACCAGGAAGCATTCTACGCGCTGGTAGCCCGGACCCGTGCCCAATTAGAAGAAATCTATGCGAGTGAGTTGCCTGACAGCGACAAGCGTCGGTTAAAAAAACATTATCTGGATGCGATGCGCACCGAGTATGTCCGGCAGCAACGGTCCGGTGACATGGATAACGGCTACGATACCTGGTTTGGCGGGGAACTGAATAATGCCAGGCTCGGTGCGGTGAATGCCTACCAGGCCTATGTGCCGCTGTTCGAGGGTTTGTTCGCAAACTCCGGCGGGGATTTTGCGGTGTTTTACCAACGCGCCGCGGTGATCGGCGCCCTACCCGGTCCAGAACGACTGATGCGCCTACGCCAGGCGGCCGCAGTAGGGGGTGTTGCGGGTAACCAGGCAGGTGTCCCGGGTCAGGATTGAACGCTTGCCGATGGAGTTTGCCTGGTATTGGCGCGGGCCTGCTTCAGGCAGCACACAATAACATTCTTAGCCTTATGTCGTTCGGATCAAGGGATCATAGTCCCTTGGTGAG
>JAOTTU010000236.1 GCA_029864225.1 Gammaproteobacteria bacterium
GACAGTATCGCACCCATCATCTTCTCGGTGCCCCTGCAGCTGCTTGCCTACCACGTGGCCGTCCTCAAGGGCACGGATATCGACCAGCCTCGCAATCTTGCCAAGTCCGTCACCGTGGAATGAATCCCGCTCACTGCGCGCGGCGTCTGCCGGGTTGAAATAAACAACATTTATTTGATGCTGGATTCACCGGTAATCTAATTGAGATAATAAATTTATCAGAGAGCGCTGCCGTCTGAACCTGATGCAGGAACAGCCGATGATTCGACTAAACAAAGCATTAGATGCCTGGGGGACACCCGGTTTTCAGGACATCCTTAAACTGGAAATTGAACAACTGGGCGCCGAACAGCTTCCATTGCAGCAGGGCTTGTCAACGGGCAGCTATGCCGTCGATAACAGGCTCAGCGCGATGATATTAAACGTTACCGAGGTGGATGATGCCATCCATGCAAAGGCCGGCATTTTTTATACGGGTATTATTGCCGGCTGCAGTTGTGCCGATGACCCCACGCCCGTCGATGAAAACACCGAGTACTGTGAAGTACAGCTGGATATCAATAAAATTACGGCCGAGACCACAGTGGCGCTGCTAACCGAATAAGGCTGAAGGGAGCACGGGAACAAAGACACACATCGCTGGTTGATCGTCCCTGCCGCATGACGCTGAGATTTGCCATTGCGCTGTGCCATAATCATTGCCCTGGTATCCCATTGAAACGGACACATTGAGCTATGGATGACGTTACAAAACGCAAAAAGAAAACCCTGGCGGAGCGCGCCGACCGGCATGTCCTCTATGAAAAATCGGTCCAGGATGTAGCAGGCGAATACAAGTTCGTCAACAGGACCTTCAACAAGCTGCGTGGTCGCAAGGCCAGGCATTTGCGCGAGGATTTCTGCGGCACTGCCGGTATGTGCTGTGAATGGGTCAAACGCCGCCGGGAAAACACGGCCATCGGCGTAGATCTCGATTCTGAGGTGCTGGCCTGGGCGCATAAGCACAACCTTGCACGTCTCGAACCGGACGTCCGCCAGCGCGTGACCCTGGTGCAGGAGGACGTGTGCACGGTGCAGACGCCCGACCCGGTCGATATTGTGCTGGCCATGAATTTCAGTTACCAGATATTCAAGTCGCGTAAAACCCTGGGCGGCTATTTCGGCAAGGTGCGCGAGGCGCTGGCAGACGACGGCATCCTGTTCATGGATGCATTCGGCGGTTATGAGGCCTTCCAGGAAATCAAGGAAAAGCGCAAGTACAAGGGATTCAAATATATCTGGGAGCATGCCAGCTACAATCCGATAAGCGGCGATATACTTTGCCACATACACTTCAGTTTCCCGGACGGGTCAAAGCTGAAGCGGGCCTTCACCTATGACTGGCGCCTGTGGACATTGCCGGAATTGCGGGAACTGCTGGATGAGGCAGGCTTTTCCAGGGTCACGGTCTACTGGGAGGAGGCCGATGCCAAGACCGGTGAGGGCACGGGTGTTTATACACCGACCACGGTGGGAGAGGCCGATCCGGGCTGGTTGTGTTTCCTGGTGGCCGAGAAGTAAGCGCGGCATGGGTGCGTCGGTGAACGGTGTGCTGCCATTAGTCGGTCGTGCCACTTGACCGTGTAACGCGCCTGAAACGCACATGGCTATCGAGATCGAGCGGAAATTCCTGGTCAGCGGCGATGAATGGCGCACGTCAGCGTCGGGTGATCATTACCGTCAGGGTTATTTGTCCACCGCGCATGGCCGCACGGTTCGGGTTCGGGTGATCGCTGATGTTGGCTATCTCACTGTCAAGGGAGAGACGGTTGGCGCCGCTCGCCCCGAATATGAATACGTCATACCCGTCGAGGATGCCCATGCCATGCTCGACAAGCTCTGTCTCCGGCCACTAATCGAAAAGACCCGCTACAGCATCGAATACCAGGGACTGGTATGGGAGATCGACGAGTTCGAGGGAGAAAACGCGGGGCTGGTTGTTGCCGAGGTAGAGCTCGAGTCCGAAGACCAGTCCATCACATTGCCGGGTTGGATCGGTGCTGAGGTCACCGATGATTCCCGCTATTACAACGCCAACCTGGTGGCCAATCCGTACCCGAAGTGGTCGTCCTGAGGGTGCTGATTGGCCCGTTTGGGACGATCCGCACGACCCCTGCCGGCGCTAACTAATTGAAAAGCAAGTCAGAGTTTGTAATCTGACCATCAGTCTGGTATAATTTCTCGTTTTATTTGGCAAGAATTG
>JAOTTU010000237.1 GCA_029864225.1 Gammaproteobacteria bacterium
TTCTCGGTGTCGTCCTGCTGGCGGGTGTCTTTGTCCTGATGCTCACGGCAAACCTGTATACCTTTCATCGCCTCACCGATGAGTCTCCGATCGCGGAGCTCAGTTTCACGCCTGCGGGCGCCCGGCAGTACCAGGTCACTATCGCCTACGGTGATTTCTGCAAGCCGGAGCAGTACCTGCTGGAGGGAGACCAGTGGCGCCTGGATGCCCTGTTCCTGAAATGGCATCCCTGGGCAAACCTGTTCGGGCTGGATTCGATGTATCGGATAGAACGGCTGAGCGGGCGTTACCGCGATCCTGTTGCGGAGAACACCAGGCCACATCGTGTCCACGAGCTGCACCCGGAACAGGGTATTGACCTGGTTTCGATAATCGAGCGGTACACGGGGTGGTTATCTCCCGTCGATACCCTGTACGGAAGTTCGGTCTATCACGATATGGACGGGATATTTGTCTACCGGGTCTACCGGGGTCAGTCAGGCCTGCTGGTGAGAAGAAGCCGGCAGGCAGTCCCGGGGGGCGGGCGTGGGGTGATCACCATCGACATCAACAAGACCTGCGGTCAACAGGCGGGCTGGTTGCAGCGCGCGCTTGCCTATACCGGGCGGCTGATCCAGGGCGGCCATCCATAAGACCTTCCGGCCCCGGTTGTCGCGGGGGTAAATTACAAAAAATATAGACTTATCAATTAGATATAAACTGCACCATCCAGGTGCAGTGTTGCAGCCCCGGATCCGTCCGGGCCCGGATTCTTCGGGCTTAATAATCCCGCCGCGCTACCGATACCCCTTGTATGTAAAAAATATATTTCATCCAAGGCCTTAGGTGCGACTGGCAAACGCCATGGGCAGTTTGCCGGGGAGGCGAGGGACCACATCATTATGGCGGGCAGCAAGGCGCAATCAGCGACACTGGATACCAGGACTTTCGACCAGGACGTCATCCCGCGGTTGGTGTCCTCGGGGATTGATATCCATAGCGAGCAAACTGAACTCCTTTACACCCAGGCACCCGTCGCCCTGCTGGCGGCAATGGCCGTGGCCGCGCTGCTTACCGTCAGTCTCTGGGGCGTGGCCGATCAGCAACTGCTGCAGATCTGGCTCGGCGCGCAACTGCTACAGACGCTGGTCCGCTCCGTGCTGATTGTCTATTACCGGCGCACCTCGGTGCTGAAGCGGCGGGAGCCTCGCTGGGCTGGCCTGTATCTATCGGGCACCCTGGTCTCGGGAATTGTATGGGGATGCCTGGGGCTGGTGATTGATTTCAGCTGGCCGGTAGAGTACCAGACGCTCGCCGTCATCGCTGTTGCCGGCATACTCGCCGGGGCGATCTCCTCGTACGCGGTCATGATGCCGGTCTATATTGCATTTCTTGTGCCGACCATCCTGATTATTTCCCAGGCCATGCTGATACAGGCCGGCGAGTCAGCGAATCACATGGGGCTGCTGTTCATGGTGTTCGCTGCCGCACTGCTGGTTATCGCGCGCAACTACAATCAGAGCGTAGTGAACTCGCTGTCCCTGCGTCATGACAACATGGAACTGTTGCAGCAGATGAAACAGGCGAATGCCTCACTGGAAGGCGAGGTCCGGGAACGTGAGCAGGTCGAGAACGTGCTCAGGCGCGAGCGGGATCTGTTTACCCAGGGGCCGGTCTCTGTCTATCGTGTGCGGGCGGAATCCGGATGGCCTATTGAATATATGTCACAGGCGATTTCCCATTATGGTTATGACGCAGACCGGTTGATGCAGGAGCAGGCTCCGTTTACGCGCCTGATTCATCCGGGTGACCTGCACCACGTCGAGAACACCGACTCTATCAGGAGCAGAACCGGATCGATGTATATAGGGCTCGACTATCGCCTGACCAATGCTGACGGTGAGACCCGCTGGGTCTACGATTATACCGTCCCGGTAAGATCCGAAGACGGGAAGATCAGCCACTATGCCGGGTATTTTCTCGACATCACAGAGCGCAAACAGGAGGAGTACGAACATCAGAGGGAGAAAGAACGTGCCCAGGTGACTTTGCACTCGATCGGTGATGCGGTCATTACAACCGACGTGAACGGCCAGATCGAGTACCTGAATCCGGTGGCGGAAGCGTTCACAGGCTGGGACAGTAACCTGGCCCGCGGCCTTCCGATGGCGCGTGCCTTCAGCCTGTTCGACGAGGCCAGCCGGCTGAGCATCGAGGAGCCCATCCATGCGGCGATAAGGGCAGGGGATGC
>JAOTTU010000238.1 GCA_029864225.1 Gammaproteobacteria bacterium
GGCAAGTCGCAACACGTTTCCTGTAACCATCTATCTCAGAAAGAAAAATAGTAATAACTCGAGTGGGTTTATCCAAGCCAATCACCTGCAATTTCTGCAGGTGCGCTACCTGACGCTTAACTCGTTTTTTGCCCAGACGCGTTGCATCATCAATGTGTCATCCGTATTACTGTTGAGCCCACAAACCTGGCGACATGATGTCTGACCATACAATATGCAGATTCATCACCTTCTGACTCGGGTACCAGTTCAAGGCAAAACAAGAGTGATGTTCCGTACGCCGTTTTAGGGAACCAGATGCTGATGCGCTACACCCTGTTTCCAGTGAATAATATGCTCCATCGCAGGACTGGTATAGATAGTGCCGTCCCCGGTGATGGCCAGTATCTTATGGACACCCATCCTGTCGGCCAGCTGCTTCCATTCACCGACACCGGCAATGTGCAATGTGACCGCAAAGGCGTTAGCCACCAGGGCATTGTCGTGCATAACAGTGACAGACCGTACGTCCTCGACGGGCCTGCCGGTTCGCGGATCCACGATATGCCGATACACCAGCCCCTGTTTGCCAAATGACTTGTCGAATGCGCGAACCGTGACAACCGCCCTGTCGTCGATATTCTCGATCGAGCCGATCATGTGTGTGCCCGTGGCATCCGGTATCCCGATCCACCAGTCATGCTTGCCACGCATCCCAGTTGTCCGGGCGCTGCCCCCGATATTGATTTCCGCGTTGTTCACCCCCATTTCCCTGAGATGGACAATCCCCTTGTCCAGCGCAAGCCCCCGGATCATCTCGCCGAATTCGAGTTTGACCAGCCGGTTTTTGCTACTCACCCTGCTACCCTTGATAATCAGGTCCTGCATTGACGGGTTCGTGGCAATTATTTTTTTCGCCTGCTCGTCGACAAGTCGCTGCACCTCGACCGGATAGGGCGATTCACTACACTCGTCCTTGTCGCAGACAAACTCCCAGAAGGCCGTCAGCTCCCCTTTTGCGATATTGAACAAGCCACCACTTTTTTCGTATAGTTCCGTTGCGTCGACGATAAGTTCCAGCAAGCCGTCACTGACTTCCATTGACCGTCCCTGTGCGAACGCCTCGTTCAAACGATGCAGCTCGCCCTCCTCCTTGAATGTATAGCCAATATAATCAAGGGATTTCAGATCCTGCTCAACAGCCAGTGCTACATTCCGCGCCTCGGTTTCAGGCATACCCACAATTGTGATTTGCGCGAACGTTCCCAGCACATCCAGCTCGTCTTGGAAAATTCCGTTACCACGCTCACAACCCGAAGTCATAAGCATTGCAGCCAGGAACGCCGGCAACAGTATGTGATTGTGATGCATCAAGGATCCTTTGATTAATCGTTTCATGGTTGTTCACCCTTACTGTTTCTTAATACCGTTTGCATCAGAAATAGGATGCATTGATCCAAATATGGACAAAAATACTGGCGACGTAGCCCAGCGCAATCACGGGCGTCCAGCGCAAATGGCCGAAAAAGGTATACATGCCGCGCGCCTGCCCCATCAGGGCAACCCCCGCGGCGGACCCGATAGACAGCAGGCTGCCGCCGACACCGGCAGTCATGGTAACCAGCAGCCATTGGCCTGTCGACATATCCGGATTCATGGTGAGGACAGCAAACATTACAGGTATATTGTCGACAATCGAGGATAGCACCCCGACACTGACATTGGCCGTCGTCGCGCCCCACTGGGTGTACATGAGCTCCGATGCCATGCTCAGGTAGCCGATGAATCCAAGGCCGCCCACACACATGACTACACCATAAAAGAACAGCAGCGTGTCCCATTCGGCTCGTGCCACCCGGCTGAATACATCAAAAGGCACCACATCACCATGCATTCCGGCATCATCATTCCCTTCGTTATAGACGGACAGCTTTTTCATCTCCGAGCGCTTGAGCAGAAATCCGAACACTTGCAGGTAACCGAGCCCGGTCAGCATGCCCATCACCGGTGGCAGACTGAGGAAGTTATGGAAGGAGACTGCAGTTACGATGGTCAGCAGAAAAAGCAGCATGATGCGGCGCGCGCCCGCTTTCATCCGGATGAGTTCATCGCTGACCGCGGGACGGCCGGTGGGCACGGTAAAGTGCATGATGGCAGCTGGCACCAGGAAATTCACGGCAGAGGGTATCAACAGGACGAAAAAACTAGCGAAATCCACC
>JAOTTU010000079.1 GCA_029864225.1 Gammaproteobacteria bacterium
CAACGGAATTATTCATAGTCGGCATGACAGTGATGTTGTCATTGATCCCCAGTATGGTCTTCTGCATGTGGCCTATATCACCGGCCATGGATCCGATATCGGCCTGCATCTCCAGCATATAGCCCGACATGTCCTCCATGTGTACCGTGACCTGGGAAAAGTCCTTGGTCAGGATGAATATCAGGTAGAACAGAGCCAATCCCAGGATGGCCATACCTATCATGCCGAAGCGGATGATCTGGGTGGTGCGCCGGCCGATGCGGGTACTCATCTGCTCCCGGTGTTCCATGCCGCTGCGGAATTCCCGCATGGCATTTTCCACGATCTCGGCCAGTTCCCGGGGACTGTGATTGTTTTCCATGTGCTACTCCCGCCCGGCAGGTATTGTCTTGCTGAAATGCCGGGCTGATTGTTGTTGTTTTACCTACCATGAGCCGACCGGTTCCTGAATCGGCCGGCTCTATTATGCCTTGTCTTCTGCCGTCCCCACTCTCCCCGCCGGGGAGTGGACAGGGGGGAGGAGGGTATGCAAGTCAAGGAAGACCTGATCAGCTCATCTCTCGTCATTCCGGCGAAAGCCGGAATCCAGTCACTGCCTGATTACCAGCTACTGGATTCCGGGTCTCCGCTACGCTCCGCCCGGAATGACGGCTTGATCAGACTATCCTTAAATTTCTATACATCCTCCTGATGCAACTCACATACAGCAATTGTTAAATTATTTTAATCTCACCCCAGCCTGTGCGTGGTCTTGAACAACCGCATGGCGAGGATCTCGTTCAGGTTGCGGAAAACCTTGGTGGCGATGTAGGGGTAGCGCCGGCTGAGGCGCTCCAGGTTGTCCTGGGTCAGCGACAGCAGGCGGCTGTCTTCCGTGGCATCGACATCGGCAGTGCGTTTTTCATAGAACAAGCCGGTCTCACCGACGACATCGCCGCGGCTGTGTGTCGCGACCTGGACGCGGCCATCCTCGCCCTCGAATGAGGTTGTCAGCTTGCCGTCGATGACAACGTACATTTGCGTCCCTTTATTGCCGCTGGTGATGATGCGCTCCCCGGCGGGTACGGTGACGACCCTGGACATGATAGCAACGATCCGCGCCTGTGACTTGCGCAGGCCCTTCAGCAGGGGGATGGACTCCTGCGGGTTCTCGCCGAGATCGAGGGTCAGCACATCCCAGAGGGTGGTGACCCGGACACTGCAGCAGAGTGCGGGCGTCAGCAGGAAATCACTCAACCAGGCCACCGCCAGGGCATAGGAGGCCATGATCCCGACCTGGACCTGCATGCTCAGTTCGCTGGTCGTCAGTACCAGGAAGCCCAGGCAGAGCCCCACAGAGGTATAGGTCACCGGGCGGCCGACCGCCTTGAGGGCCGCCACTGTTGCCTTGCGGTCATCGGCGAAGCGTTTGACCTCCTGGCTGAAGCGCGAGAAGTAGTGGATGGTGTCATCGATGGCGATACCGAGCACCATGGGTGCGATCAGGCTGGTGCCGGGGTTCAGACTGATACCGAAGAACCCCAGGGAGCCGAAATAGACAGCCACCGGAAGGATGTTCGGGACCAGGGCGACCAGGCCGATGCGCATGGACATGAACATCATCGACAGGATGGCATAGACGATCACCAGCGCCAGGCCGACGCTTCTGGCCTGGCCGACGACGATGCTTGCCAGGGTCTTGTTGATCAGTACCGGGTTGCCGGTGACGGTCGCCGTCAGGTGCTCCGGTAAGGTCTGCAGCCTGGCATTGGTCCGGTCAATCAGGTCGGCCATGTCCTCGGAGCTGTATATCTTGGAGCGCAGTACGATATTCGTTGTCTGGTAGCGGCTATCGACAATCCGGTCCAGTTCATCGTTGGAACTGAGGAATATCAGCTGGGTTATCAGGCGGCGGCTGTCGGGGATACTGTAGAAGGCCGGGTCGTTGTCGTGGAAGGCCTGGTTCACCAGCATCAGATAGTCGGCGACCGACGTGGTGCCGCCGATCTCGGGCTGGCTGACCAGCCAGTCCTGCAGTTCCCTGATGATCTCGAGGTTGGCCGGCTCCTTGAAGGTGTTCGGCTGGGTGCCTTCAACGACGATATAAAGCGGGTTGGCGCCACCGAGTTTTTCATTGACGACTTTGAAGCCGGTGCGTACTTCTGAATCCTCCGCAAAGCTGGCCATGAAGTCGGTGCTGACCTTGATGTTTGTCATGCCAAGCAAGGCGACTGCGAACAGCACACCGGACAGGGTGAATATCTTTACGCGCTGGTTCAGGTCGAAGACCGCTATGCGGTCAACGAAGCGTTCGAATAGCGGTGTTCCCGTTTGCCTGTTATGCGCGGCTTTGGCGCCCATCCAGTCGAGATGCATTAACAGGGCAGGGGTGAGGGTGATCGACAGGATGGTGATGATGATGACACCGATAACGGCGAAGATGCCGAACTCCTTGACGGCCTCGATCGGGTTGACGATGAGCGCGATAAAACCGGCTATGGTGGTCAGTCCAGTCAGGACCACGGGCAACATGACCTGTTTGAGCGACGACCTGACCAGCCCCGTTTTGTCGACGCCAGCGGCACGTTCCTGGTGGTGCTCGGAGACGACATGCACAGAATAGGACAGCCCCAGGATCATCAGCAGCGGGGGGACCAGCACCGAAATCATGCTCAAGGAATAGCCCAGTGCGGCAATGACCCCGAGGGTCATGACCACGCCGGCAGTGACCGTGAGCAGCGGGACTACCACGCCCAGCAGGGTCCGGAACGAGAGGGCCAGTATGATGGCCAGCACAACGGCGATCATCGGTGGTGTCACGATGAGTTCGTGAATCAGGGTCTTCATCAGCGCGACCTTGAAATGCGGCGCCCCGGTGAGCCAGACCTCGTTGACGCCCTTTTCCTCCTCGGCGATGGCCACGATCTGGTCGTGAATGCCCTGGCGCAGGAACTCGCTGTCCGAGATGTCATGGAAATAGACAATCAGGGCCGTGGTGTCGCCCTCGGTCGAGACCAGGCTGCCCCGGTAGATCGGGTTGGCCAGCACCCGGGCACGGATGGCGGCAATATCAGCCGTGTCATCGGCGATATTCTCGATGAAGGGCGCGATGTCGAGACCATCCTCGGTGCTGCGGATGTCCAGGGCGTTGGTCAGCGAGACGACATGATGAACGGTGTCGATTTCGCTGATGCGCCCAGTCATGCGGTCGATACGCTCCAGGGTGTCGCGCGTGAATATGTCATCCGAGGTCAGGGTGATGACCAGGCTTTCGTCACTGCCGAATATCCGGCGGGTTTTGTCATAAAACAGCTTGGCGGGTTCATCCTTGGAAATCAGCCGGTTTGCAGAGGGGTCGATTTCCAGTTTGAGCTGTCCGGTCATCGGGTCCACAATCTGGACAGCGGCAAGTGCAAACAGTATGGCAACCAGGACCAGGACCAGTCCGGTCGAGCGTGAAACGAGCGTCGAGAGTTTTTCGAATATCCCCATTGTTATCTATTATTGCCGGGATCTGTGTGCACGCGTTCAGGGTCCCAGGGAGGGTACATCTACCTTTTTCAGCTGTTCGGGCTCGAATAGCGCATTGTCGATTTCGGTTCCGATACGGATATTCTTGACGACCAGCGTGGTTTTTGTCTTGTCGCGCAGGTCCTGCATCAATAGCTCCGTTGGGTACCAGATACCACCTGCCTGTTTTATGTTGCCCGGCTCGATGGTCATTTGCTTGCGCAGGTGATCGCCACGCTCGTAGAGTTCTGTCTTCAGGGGTATGCAGGTTTGCTTGTCGATGTACGACGAGACCCGGGTGTAGCCCGAACCTTCTTCGGGAGAACTGGCCAGCACATAGACGGGCCGTCCCGCCAGTTGTTCATCCGGCAGTCGCTCGGCACTGATGTCGGAGAGTATCCCCTGGATGCGCTCGAAATCCTCGTAGGAGAAATCGGTTCCCATTATGGAACTGGAAATCTTCTTGGAGGTGATGCGCCTGACCTTGAACAGGCCGGGCATGAAGATGTACATGTCGTTTTGCGCCTGCTTTTCGATGATCAGGAAGCGTGCGCCCCGGACATCCACCGGCTCGTGAAAATACATCATGACGCGCGCCTGGTCCTCGGCAAAGCGCTTGAGGAAGATGTCGGCCTCGAGAACCTGCTCGTAGTGGCTGCGGTCCAC
Organism: Gammaproteobacteria bacterium; assembly: GCA_029864225.1. GTDB lineage: Bacteria > Pseudomonadota > Gammaproteobacteria > UBA9214 > UBA9214 > CAMYJZ01. The sequence continues at coordinate 4,156 of JAOTTU010000079.1, forward strand.
GACACGCAGTTCGATTGACTGGGCCGAGGTCGACTGCGGCAGATTCTGCTTCATGCAGGACTCGATCTCCGCGGGGATTTCAGCGGCAACTGACAGGTTCGCTGCAAGCAGCAGGCAGGGCGGCAGGCACAGTCTTATCATGGCGCGGATAGTTCTTCTTCTATTCTTTAAAATCAATATGTTATATAGATTTCCACTGATTTGCAATTAACTCTGTGCGGTTTTTTTTCAATAGCGCCCCGTGTGGTAGCAGGGTTGTAAAAAAACACTGTTTTTCAGTCAAGTGCGGTATCTGGCCAGTCCGGTTTCCGGACTTGCCGGTCATTCGTGCCGGTGCGGATGTGGTCAGGGAATATAAATTACCCGTAGCGGTCGCAATGACCCGAGCCTTACCGGATTTGGCGTAGCGTTCTTTATGGTGGTGACCTCTGACATAATGACATGATCCTAAGGGAAAGTCTGATCAATCCGTCATTCCGGGCGGAGTGTTGTGGAGACCTGGAATCCAGCAGCTGGTAATCAGGCAGTGACTGGATTCCGGCCTTCGTCGGAATGACGAAAGATGAATTAATCAGGCCTTCCTGAATCCTTTACTGATAACTAAAGTTCCTGATATATGACTGGAATGTCACTCCCCCGGTTGCTGGCCGCGGGGTGCCTGCTGGCGTTATGTCCCGCTGCCGCACTGGCATCGGGGGAGGGCCTGCCGTCACTGGTACGGGATATCGGCATCTGTATCCTGCTGGCAGGGGTGCTGTCGATTGCCTTTACCCGGCTGAAGATCCCGGAAATTGCCGCCTTCCTGGTGGCCGGTGTACTGGTCGGTCCGATCGGTGTCGAAATGGTGACCGACCCCGCCAATATAGAGACTATCTCCGCGCTGGGCCTGATCCTGTTGCTGTACCTGATTGGCCTCGAAATTGATGTCCGCAAGTTGCTGGACAGCGGACGCATCCTGATTATCTCCGGCTTGCTGCAATACCCGCTATGCGTGGTGTTTGGTGTCGTCGTCACCAAGCTGCTGGTCTGGGTCGGAATTGGCGGCGCGTTGCTGTCCGGTGGATATGTGCCTGTCTATATAGGTTTTGTGCTGGCGGCCTCTTCAACTCTGCTGGTCGTAAAGCTTTTTCAGGAAAGCTTCCAGCTGGATACCGAGGTCGGGAGGGTGACGCTGGGTCTGCTGATCTTCCAGGATATCTGGGCCATCGGTGTGATCGCCATCCAGCCAAACTTCAATACCCCGGAAGCCACACCGATACTGCAGTCATTCCTGGGGATCGCCGTGCTGGCATCGCTGGCGGGACTGATTGCGAAATATATCATCCCGATTGGCTTCAAATGGATTGCCAAGAAACCGGAGGTGGTGTTTGCGGCGTCCATTTCCTGGTGTTTCCTGATCGTGTTGCTGGGCATCAACCTCGATATTTTTACTAACTGGTTCTTCAAGTTCGATTTGCACATGAGTGTCGGTTCGGAGATGGGCGCGCTGATCGCCGGTGCGACCATTGCCAACCTGCCATACAGTACGGAGATTATCAGCAAGGTCAGTGTCGTCAAGGATTTCTTCGTGACACTGTTTTTTGTTGGTCTGGGTATGAGCATCCCCATGCCGAACGGAATTGATGTATTGCTGCTGGCAGTCATCCTGGCGGTTGCCGCACTGCTTGCCCGCTATCTGATTTTCTTCCCCGTATTCTACTTTTCCGGCCTTGACCGACGCAACGCAATGGTAACGTCGGTCCGGCTGGGCCAGATTTCCGAGTTCAGCCTGGTCATTGGCTTTATCGGGGTACAACTGGGGCATATTTCGAACGACCTGAACAGCACAATCATTTTTGCCTTCGTCATCACCGCGTTGCTGACGCCGGTGCTGTTTCACAAGGCAGATGACATGCACGACAAACTGTCCGGACTGCTGACACGGCTTGGTTTCAGGGAACCGCCATGCAGCGAGGCGGGAGCGGACGAATCCTACAGCCTGGCTCTGCTTGGTTTTCATCGTGTTGCCTCATCCCTGTTGTATGAGCTGGGCAAGAAGCATCCCGAGCTGCTGGCCAGGATACTGGTGGTGGACTTAAACGTGAATCTTCATGAAAAAATCGCTGCGCTTGGTCCAACCGTTAAATATGGCGATCTCTGCAATGCGGAGACCCTGCATCATTCCGGTGTGGACAAGGCAAAGGTGATCGTGTGCACCATCCCGGACGATGTGCTAAAGGGTACGACCAACCGCAAGATTGTACAGCTTGCACGTCATGTAAATCCTGATGCAATCATTATCGCCAATGCCGTCGAGCTGTCCGAAAGCCGGGCACTGTATGAGGCAGGTGCGGATTATGTGTTCGTGCAGCACGTGGAAGCGGCACAGGCGGTCGAACAGGCAATCGAGAAGGCACTCGCCGGTAACATCGAAGGGCATCGCTCAACCATCGAGGCACGGCACGGAACGTGGCACAGCCGCGACGAAGTGTTGTGAGCAATCCCGGGTTGCAGTAACCCTGTCCTTGTCAACTTGTTGATCTGGCTGCTATGGGCAACTGGAATAGCCTGCGGCAATGAGATTCCCGCTGGTGTTGGTTGAGATCAGCGCGGCAGATGATGGTTTCGCCGCTGATTGCTGCCGCTATATCGTCACCGCGCGAAGTGTGTGTGCACTGAGAGTTGTAGAAATGCTGAAACGCTGTTTATTTGTAGCCGAGTACTTTGCGGTAACAAATGTGCTCAAGTTCCTGGTACGCCTTATCGGAATGCGCCTTATTCATATGTTCCAGCATGCAATCATCATGTTCTTTCTGTTGCTGGTCGTTTAGTGGCTGCAACTCTGTGTATTTGTAGCTTGGGCTGATTTTCCCTGCCAGGATGTGGGTACTGGCCAATACTATGAATAAGGCAATCACCACTTGTGCGGTTGGTATGAGCTTCTTCATGGCTTCCTCCTAAGATTTGACATGCCATTGAATTGCATCCTGGAACAGGTTGCGCAGCAGGCTAGTTACACCCGAAGGCTGTAGATAATCACGGCGACCTGCAGGTCGCCGTTGTTAAACTTGTTTTGAATCCGCCTGGCGTTATCAGCCGGTTTGCTTTTTTTTGTTATCACCTGTTGCACAGGGTCTGCGTTACTTCATTGTCTTTCTTATTATTATAACGCCAACCAGTGCAATAACCACAGAGCAGGATAACCAGGCTTCATCCGACATCCAGTCCGTAGTGGAACTTGCATCGCTGTCGAGAACGGTTTGCTTGCCTTGAGAACTAACTTGTGGATTCTCTTTAGACGAGGTGCGGAGCGAGTAAGGATTGGAGTCGAAATGCTCCGCAGCAACCGGTGAGATCGATAGGGCGCAGGCGGCCGTCGTGATTTACCCTGGCATGGTCGCCGGCACGTAGCTGCATTGTCGTTCCTGTACCCGGTATTGAACTGGCAACTGAAGGCGGTCGTTTACATCCCGGGATTCCGGCGGTTGCCTGCTCATGTTCCAGAAGCCGGACGGCCAACCGTACTGACTCACCAGCGGTAGCGCGCGGTCTGGCGCTTGCGCAAGCGGTTGTGCGCAGCGAGGTATTCTGGACGCTGAAACCACCTCACGAGGAGAATGCCACAGAGAAACCCCCCGACATGCGCCCAGAAGGCAACCCCGCCGGTGGTGCTGCCGAGCGCCGGCAGGCCGGAGAGGAACTGGATCAGGAACCAGTAACCCAGCATGTAGATTGCGGGCACCGCGACGGTGGTGACATAGAAGCCTAGTATCAGCAGGGTATGCACATGCGCCTGGGGATAGAGTCGGGCATAGCCCCCCATCACACCGCCAATCGCGCCGGAGGCTCCGACCATGGGAATGACGCTGTCCGGATCGACCAGCATTTGTGCCGCCGCAGCCGCCAGACCACAGATCAGGTAGAAGAGCACGAAGCGCCCGCGGCCCATGGCATCCTCCACGTTATCCCCGAAGATCCACAGGAACCACATATTGGCAATGATGTGCAGCCAGCTTCCGTGCAGGAACATGGAGGTGACGGGTGTGTAGAGATGCACCTTGCTCCCTAGGACACAGGCCAGGTTGCTGGTCACTGGCACTGCGGTGCCGGGTACTGCAAGACCTAACAATTCGCCGGGAATCAACCCCAGGGTGCAGATGGAGCGGGATAGCAGCTCGGTGCTGCCCAGACCCTGCACGAATACCCATACAAGCACGTTGACACACACCAGTATGATGGTGGCGATTGGCTGGCGCAGCGTGGGATTCTCGTCTCTAATCGGGATCATGAATGAGTGCTGGCCTTGAATTTTTCGTGATGCTGCCTCTAGCAGGATGTTGAAAACTATTATCAGCGGCCATATTTGCCGTTAACTGTAGATGGATTGGTCCTTAACGTAACAATTACTGGTAGTATACTTCCAACACAGACACTACAGAATTCGCGTAGCGCGTCCCCTTCGGCGATGCACCCGCACTAACAG
>JAOTTU010000080.1 GCA_029864225.1 Gammaproteobacteria bacterium
CGAGCCCAGCAACTCTTCAGAACCAAACTTTTTGAGGTTGTGGTATCCCTGCAGACCCAGCACCATGCCGGTGAACAGGCCGGTGACCAGGATGACAATCACGGAGCGGGCACCGATGAAATAGATCTGCCGGACAACCGGATATGGTGTATAAGGCGGCTTCAGGATGGTAACCAGGGTAGTCGAGAAAAATAATCCCATCCTGCCGATGCTTTCCAGCAGGTAGAGAAACTCCCGGCCTATTTTTTCTATGAATCCACGCATAATCAGGGTGGTTTTGAAGTTGATGTGTGTTTACAGCTTGCGGTGCACATCAGCAATGTGTAACAAGTAATGCCGCCTCTATCCTGCTGCATTGATTCCCTCGTCAACTGTTGCATACATCGTAAACACCTTATCGAGGCGCGCCAGTTCCAGAACCCGTCGAGTCGGTTCACTGGCCGCGGCGAGCGCAAACTGGTTACCGTTCTTTTTTGATGCCTGCAGGGCCTCTACCAGCGACGCGACCCCGGAGCTGTCGATATAGGTCACACCCGAGAGGTCGACCAGTACCCTGTCACTACCACCGATGCTGCTGAGTAACAGCTTGCGCGCTTCAGGTGAGCTTGAGAGATCGACATCACCCCTCAGCACGACCACCGAGGCACCCTGCTTTTCAATAATCTCATGATTCATTCTGGATCTCTCTTGAAGGATTTTACCATTCGTAGAAGATTTCCCTGACCTGACGGAAGGGGAAGATGTTCAACCTCATCCATGATGTCGTGGATGAGGCAGACGCCCAGCCCCCCGGCCTGAACCTTCTTCGGCCATACTGGCTTGAGCTTCTCGTTGTCCATCGGAGGGGCATCGTCCTGCAGACGAAACTCCACTGCGCCGTCCCGGCAGAAGATCTCCAGGGTTGCCTCGCCATCGTCCACATTCCTATAGGCATGCCGTACGATATTCTGGCAGGCCTCGTCGACAGCAATCACCAGGTCGTTGGCGAGGTCGGCAGTACACCCGCATTCATCGCAGGTCCTGCGCACTACCTCGCGGACCCGCTGCAGTTCCCCTGCCTGCGCAGGAAATGTGACGCGGACCGACAGTTCGGAATCCTTGCCCTGATAATTGCTCATCGATGCTGACTGCTATCTTCCACGGCCAGGATAGTGATGTCGTCGCGACGCGTTTGCCCGGCACTGCTCAGGCAGGAAATCACGGACTCAATACGTCTGCTGACCGTTTCCCCGGACTGTTCATGGATGATCTTTTTCAGGCCGTCAACCTTAAGCGGGTCGCCGTTGTCAAGAAAACCCTCGGTTACACCATCTGTAAAGATATAGAGTGTGCCACCATTTAGCTTGAATGTCTCATCCCGAATGCCGGTTTCCCCTGTTTCAGGTAATAGTATGCCAAGCGGCGGGGCGCTGGCGGGTATTGATCTGAATTTTCCGTCGCTATCATGCAGCAGGGCTGGCTCGTGGCCGGCATTGGCCAGATGCACCTTGCCGCTTTCGGGTTCAAGAATGCCACAGACCATTGTGACAAACATGCCATGAATCGCTGTCTCGCAAAGCTCCCTGTTGATGGTTGTCAGCAGGACAGCGGGCGTGTGTATGGTTTTACCCAGGCAGCGAAACAGGCTGGAGGTCTTGGACATAAGCAACGCGGCATCCATGCCCTTTCCGGAGACGTCACCCAGGCTGAAATAGATGCGTCCATCGTCCAGTTCGAAAAAACCGTAAAAATCACCGGACACCTCGTGAACCGGCAGGTTGATCGCCGATACCGGGAATGGCGCCGGCCGCGCCGCCGGTAACAGACTGCGCTGCATTTCGATGGCAAGCTCGATCTCCCGGTTGAGGCGCTCCTGCCTGACCAGCTCCTCAGTCATGCGCGCATTGTGGATGGCCAGAGCCGCCGCAGATGCCAGTGTTTGCAGCATCATGAGATCCGGTTCGGAGAACAACGCGCTTTCATCCTTCTTGTTGACCAGCTCGATGGCACCCAGCATGGCATCATGAACAGTCATGGGGGCACACAGTATGGAACGGGTGTGAAAACCGGTCAGGCCATCCACCGATGGCTCAAAATCCGGATCCTCGCTTACATCGCGCACGATGCGACTGCAATTCCCGGACACACAATGCCCCACGATCCCCTGACCGATGTCGAGCATGAAACCGAAGATATCAACCTGACCGACATTCGCCTTGCAAACCAGTTTCCCGGTATCCGCTTCCAGCAGAAACAGCGAACCGGCTTCAGCGCCCACGTAATGGATGATCAGATCCAGGGCCTTCTGAATGGTCTCCTCGATGTCGGTTGTGACGGCAAGGTGGCCACTCATCCTGGCCAGCAGCTCCAGATGACCGGACAACGCGGGACTCGAGCGGCGATCCTGCCGCGCCGGGTCGCGCCTCTCACCTTTTGGAGGGAAATCGCCCATCACTGTCTGCCTGACTTTAGTTACCGAATGATTCTATTTTATGTTCAGCGTCATTAACAGAATATTGTCTGTGAAGCGCTGCTCTGAAAACCCGCTGCAGACTATTGAAAAAGGATGGCGCCACTGTCTACTTCACTTGGATACTCAGACACAGTATGTCGTCTTTTATTGCGCCATTGCTATAGTCATGGACCGCCGAACATAAACCATTAACAAAGTCCCTGTTGTCTTCCTGAGAACTTGCGCTTACATAGCGCGCCACCCCTGCATGGCCGAATTCTACTCCGCGTCTGTCCCTTGTCTCTGTAAGACCGTCTGTGTACAACAGTATTCTGTCGCCAGAACTGATGGGGCTCGCTTGTGAGGAACATTCCACAGCTAACGGGTGCTCGAACCCAAGCAGAGTGGTTTCTGAATCCAGCCAGTGTATCCGGTTTTCCTCTGCAGACAGATGCAGCGCAGCAGGATGACCGGCACCGGCAAACTGCATTTTCATAGATCCGGTATCCAGCAAGACAACAAAGAATGAGGCATACATACCTGATTCGACGAGCCGGCAACACAGAAACTCATTCAGCGCGCTTATCAGCTCACAAGGGTCATGGCCCTGCAAGATATTCGTCAATACAAAGGTATTAATACGCGCGGCATACAGGGCAGAGGCAACTCCATGGCCAACGGCATCACAGATACACGCCGCAAACCGCTGCTCACCGAGCGGGACGACACTGCAATAATCACCCCCCAGCACCGATTTCGGGATCAAATGGGTCGCCACATCCAGCCGATCATCTTCGTAATGCTCTGGCAGAAAGCTGTAATGCACACGTGCCGCCAGCTTCAGGTCATCATTCATGACGGATACTCATATACACCACTCGGGTAACCCTGTGTCATTATTGTGACCTGCCCATCGGACAGGCTGCGCCGATTAGGCCGTAGCAATGAATTTGTTAAGACAGACTTGAACATGCTGTTTATCACGGCCTATATTCTGCTCCTGAGAGTAAATTTTCAGGAGTATATTCCATACACCACTATTTAGAGTTCCATTGCCAGTAGAAAATGAGATATCAAACTGGAGAGACTTTCCCGTTTTCGTCCATTGATGGTCCTATATGGGAAAAAACGAAATACTGAGACTTTCCCATTTTAATCCGTTTTCGGGAAAGACTTGCCGTTCCCCTGACTGAATAAACCCCGTTGATGCGGGTTTCCTGATCGGTGATCAGCGGCCATTCTGGTCCCTGTTGTTCGCCAGTCGAGCCTCAAGCCCCCTCCCGCACCAGGTGCAGCGTCTGGGTGGGGTAGGCAAACTCGATTGCTTCCTCTTCAAAGCGCTCATGGGTACGCAGGTTAATAGCCTGTTGAATGTCCATATAGGTGTTGTAATCCGGCACCAGCACGTAGTAGACAGTCTCGAAGTTCAGAGAGAAGTCGCCGTACGCCTTGAAGTGGGATCTATCGAAGCGGGTGCTTGCTTGTGCCTCCACGGTTTCCCGGATGATAGTCGGGATCTTGATCAGTTTCTCGCGCGGGGTCTGGTAGGTCACCCCAAGGTTGAACACCACGCGGCGCTCGAACATGCGCCCGTAATTGCGGATGCGACTGCCCAGCAGGTCGGCGTTGGAGAACACGAGCTGTTCCCCGGACAGGCTGCGGATGCGTGTAGTCTTCAGGCCGATGTGCTCGACACTGCCCATGCAGTCGTCGATGATGAGGAAATCGCCAACAGTGAAGGGCTTGTCGAGGATAATGGACAGGGAGGCGAACAGGTCGCCGAGGATGTTTTGCACAGCCAGCGCCACAGCGATGCCACCCACCCCGAGTCCCGCGACCAGGGCCGTGACGTTCACACCCAGGTTGTCGAGGACGAGTAGCAGGATCACCAACCACAGCACAAGGCGCCCGACAAAGCTCACGGCGCTCATGGTGGTCACGCTAGCCGGGTCTTCCTTAAGCTTGAGCTGCCGGTAGCCCTCCAGCCAGAAGAGGATGACCGCGTTGAGCCAGATGCCGGCCTGAACGATCAGGGCGACGGCCGCGACCGCGTTGGCGATCCCGCGCATGCGCACGGGAAGTGCGAGCAGTAGCGAACCTGCAAAAAGGGCGACAATCAGCAGGAATAACCACTTGGTATGGCGCAGCATTTCAACGAGGGCATCATCCCAGGTAGTCTCGGTCCGCGCTGCCAGCCGCGCGATGTGCCGTACCCCCAGCGCCTTGAGGATGCGCAGCACAACCACGGTTACAATCGCCACGAGCAGGGCGATGAGCCAAGTGCTCAGGATGTTGTCGTAGAAGGAGGTGTTGAGAAGTTCCATGGTCGTTGTCGCTCCAAGTGGTCCGCTGATGTTCTCAGGCAGCCATTATATGAAGTCTTACCCGCGCAACGCTACGCATAAACAGCACTCTTCCCATGTAATACCAGAAGACGGGATAGCTTTATTTGTCTTTGACTACACTGAACTAAAGTGAAGCAGTGGCGGCAATTCCGGCGCAAATCGCAGTCTGGGACTCAAGTGGGCTCAGCAATGCACGTAGGCGGTTGTACACCAACCGCGGCCATCCCAAACTGGCGCATGATTTGTAGGCACTGGCCGTCCTGGTGGCGTGGAACAACAAAAGGCCGCTGGTGGTTGCCATCACCAGTCACATAGCCGGGGGCCGTTATGCCTACCGCGCCAGCAAGGAGGCACTCAATGTGGTCATGCTGGGTCTGATATTTGGGAAGTCTGCGAAGATTAGGGTTGGGTCGTTAGGACGCGTCTGAGCAAGCCAGGTCAATCTGGCCAGCTAAATGCGTACTTTCGGCGAATACACGGCCTCAAGGAAATGCTGCCCACACGACAACGGTCGGCATATTCCGGCCTGGCCGGTTTCCGACCCGACTGCAGGAGGCCCCGTGTAATCCAGCAATATCCACTGCTTGACCAGGCAGGATACAGTCGGAATACAATTGCCTATGTTGTCGGCCTGTTAATGTGATAATCAACAGGGAGTTTCCAAATGCGTATGCTTACTTTTGGTTTGCTTGTCTGGATCGCTGTGCATCTTTTTCCATCAATTGCATCGTCTAGTCGGCAGCAGCTTGTGGAACGCCTGGGCAATATCATCTACCAAAGTATCTTTTCCCTTTTACTTGTAGCCAGTCTGTTGTTGATCGTGTTCGGCTGGCGCAATACTGTCCCGAGCCATCTCTATACACCGCCGGATGAACTGCATCTTCCGGCCATGCTGCTTGTGGTCATCGGCTTCATACTAATGGTTGCGGCTAACTTCCCTACGCGAATCAAACAGGTCATCCGTCATCCGCAATTGACGGGTGTGTTGTTGTGGGCTGTAGCACATCTTCTACTCAATGGAGACAGCCGCTCGGTGATAGTCTTTTCTGCACTGGGTGCCTGGTGTGTGGTATCCATATTGACCATAAATCGACGTGATGGAGCCTGGGTGAAGCCAGAAGTACAGGGTAAATGGGGTCGTGAAGCTATCATCGTGGTAATTGGCTTGGTACTTTCATTAATTATAGGCCGTTTCCATTACTTTCTGTCAGGCGTGCAGCTGATGGGTTGATCCCGAAGACACTGCTGCGCGTAAGGGGATTCTTGCTTAGAAACAGTCTTGGTCCGATATCGGCCAAAATCCGGAAGTTCCCTACCCAAACAGAACGGCTCCCGAAAGAGCCGCTATGCCGGGCACCGTGTCTCACGATGGCGTGGCGCTAGAGGTCCGTTCTGGTACCTTCATTATAAGCGCCGACGGCACATGCTTCAGCAGTATGAGTTTTACCGCGCCTGGCGGCGAGGATGTGACCCGCGAGGTCCATGCGCAGTATGTGGTGAGAGATTTCCGGTTGATTATGACGTGGGAAGGTGCCGGAATCACCGAGGGCACAGTCGAGGGGGATATTTTCGTAATGGACAACCACGGCATGATCTTCGAGTACACGCGGAACCCATAGAGCGAGAAACGGTCATTCCCGCACACACAGAAAACGGCGATTGAAGCCGGTCATGTAATTCATGATCAATCCCCCTTTGTTAGTCAATTCCTCCTTCTTTCTCAACTTTGCGGAGCTGGCAGTTCATGTGAGACGCCACAGCCAGGATCGCAATCACCCCAACCAAAGCCACCAGCAATATAAATGGATAGGGTGACACGTCGGCTTGGTGAGAGAGGGCAATATGAATCGCGTAATAAAAGCTGACAGCTAATATCAGCTTCAAAGAACACGCGAAACGGCATTGATTGGCACGGATAAATAAATTCGCAATCATATTTGACATTGCTGATCCTTCTTGCCCGAATCTAATTAAGTATCTTCTTATTTTATACAATATTTATTATTGAAAAGTTGCCAAATACGTGCGACATAATGTCATAGCGTTAGCCATGACAGATCCAGGAGGTTGAGTAAATTACCACAATATATTCAGTCTATTACGGCCAGAACACGTCATTTAGCAGATCCAGGTGTCCTTATGGGCAATAGCGCCAGTTCGTTGGCTGAAAACAAAGGTCTGCTGATGCAGTCTTTCAAGACATTTAATCTGAAACGCTAAATTTCCTCATTGGGTCGTTCTTTGCCGTTTAGCATAAAATTCAGAAGGTTATCCCAGGAATGTCCTGTTTCTGGCAGTTACTTGCCCTTCGTCGCGCTCTGAATTTCGAATCTTGTTGATATCGGCAAGGGGGACAACCGGCCAGAAAGCGAAATTCCCAGGATTTCCGTAAAGGTCTCAGATGCGGCAACTCCGGTCATACGTAACGCTGCGGTTCAGCGGCGGGCCGAGCGCGCAGCGCGAAGACCGTCCGCTGGAACCGCTGGTTAGAACGGCTATTCATCGACGGCTGCAAGGAATTGGCCAACACGGCCCCTGATCCACTCGATCTCGTCGCGCGACCAAGATGAACCGCTTTCGAAGACGGTGCCGTCTTCCATGGAAACACTTAGATGGTATGTCGGTACACCGTCACTCCAGTCGCGAACGCCGACCTCAATATTGCGGACATCCGACAATGGTTGTATCTGTCTGGTACGACGGAGGACAGGCGCCTCCCGGGAGTAGCTGAATGTCGCAGTGTGTCTATCAAAGACAATTTTCGAGCTCAAACCGGCGACCGCAGCGAAGAAGAAAAACGCGCTTAGGGCAGTCGCACCCGCCGAAACGAACGCGGCCAGGAAGAAAAAGGGACTCATAAAGCGCTCCCAGTCGATTTTGACTAGCAGCTCGTAGGGAGCGAGTAGCGGGAAGAGGCCGAGCGCGGCTAGAAGGATGCGCATTCCGACGCGCATCCGGGACCGAATCTCTATACGGTCCTCATGCTCGACCAGTTCGGGATGCGACATAGAGATTCCTTCACCGTTCTAACAGTGTAATAGGCGGAATCCGCACTATTGGTAATAGTACCGACGCGGCCTATTGTGTCAATTGACTGCAATATGCCGAAACATATCGTTCATGTAAGTGTGCCTGTGTATACATCTTGGCTAGATGGCAGCAGCAAATCTGGTCATTCGTAACGATCAAGCCAAGCGGCGGCGAAGCCGTACGGCTTGGGCGCCTTGTTAGCTGTTATCCTCTTTGCTGTAAGGGAATCGAGTATGGCCATATCTGATCACAAAGATAGCTAACGAGATAAGCAACACCGCACCAGCAACACCTAGCATTCTCCAGGTATCCAGGCTTTTCATATCCAAAATCATATAGCGCGCCAGTGCCACTATCGCTATATACAGAGGCATTCGAACTGGCAACTTACCAGAATCAAGATATATCGCCACCATGGCGAGTACTTCGAGATATATAAAGAGGAGCAGCAGATCCGCTAAAGTGACAGTCCTTGCTTCGAACATTGATGAAATTTCAATTCCTACCGCGATTATAGTCGAAAAAGCAATAATTATTAGGCCAACGTCCTCGACCCAAGTAATCGCTTTATGTCCAATTCTGCTAATGGCTTTCATAAATTGAATTTCCAGTACTTATTACGGTTAACTACAATTAGTTTGCCTAAAAGTAAAAATAAGTTTATGCCTTTTAGGCAAAATATGCACTTCCGCCTCCATAACTTTCAACAAGATAGTGTCATGTTATATTGCCTAGCGGTTTATTTATACTTCGCTTTAGAAATCAGTGAA
>JAOTTU010000239.1 GCA_029864225.1 Gammaproteobacteria bacterium
TGCTTGCCTTCATGCCGCCGCTGCATGCCGAGCCTGAGACGGAGGGCGTTATCCGCGAGGTAAAGCGTGGTACCCAGCAGGTCCGGATCGATGAAAGACTCTACAGGCTGACGGGCAGCAGCCGGATCCGTAACTTCACCAGCGGCACGGACCATTTATGGTCGCTCAAGGCGGGACAGCCGGTGCGCTACTCGATTGCAACAGGCAAGACCATCAATGAACTTTGGGTCCTGCCGAGTGATACGCGTGAACTCAAACGCCTGAAACTGGTGCGTGAGCGCAAGGACTAGTCCAGGCCAGGCTGAAGGGGAATTGAGCATGAACGGAACAGCGCAACGTGGTATCACGCTAATCGAATTGATGATCGTTGTGGCACTCATCGCCATCATGGCAAGCATCGCCTATCCCAGTTACACGGGCCATTCCATGCGCGCGAAACGTGCGGATGCCAAGGCGGCGTTGCTGGAGAATGCCCAGTTTCTGGAAAGAAATTATTCGGAAACCAATCGCTATAACCTCAAGCCCGACGGCAATGCCCTGGCAAACAGCGACCTGCCGTATCAAACCGCACCCAGGGACAGTTCCAACACGGCCTATGCATTGAGCTTTGCGGGTGGGGCGCCGGCTGCCAATGGTTTTACCCTGCAGGCCGTGCCGCAGGGCGGTCAGACCAAGGACGCCTGCGGCACCCTGACGCTAAACCAGACAGGTACCCGTGCCGCCAGCAGTGGCAGCGTGGCCGACTGCTGGGGGCGCTAGCCACCTGTACCAAGGAAGGCCTGATTAACTCATCTTTCGTCATTCCGGGTCTCCGCTACGCTCCGCCAGGAATGACGACTTGATCAGACTTTCCCTAAGCTTGTTTGAAGAGTCTTCCCAGGACGACCGGATGACGGGCCCCGGTAACCTCGGGTATGTTCCCTGGTTTGCTGTCCAGGTGCTGTTGTGCCAGCCAGGCGAAGGCAACTGCTTCCACCCAGTCCGGATCGAGTCCATACGCGCGGGTTGATTCAACCGCAACCGGATCGAGTGCGGCTGTCAGTCTGCGCAGCAGTTCCCGGTTGTGCACGCCGCCGCCACAGACGAGCAGGCGCCGGGCCTCTCCGGCAAACTGCCTCGTGGCCTCCGCGATGCTGCCTGCCGTCAGTTCACACAGTGTCGACATGACGTCCTGCGCCGTAGAGCCGGCCTTTCCAGGGCAGGCCGACAGCCAGTCGAGGTTGAAGTGTTCGCGTCCGGTGCTTTTGGGCGGCGCCTGTCCGAAGTAGGGGTCTCTTTGCAGGCAGGCAAGCAGGTCCTGGTCGATGCGCCCGCCTGCGGCCCACTGTCCGTTCCTGTCCATCGCCAGTCCCTGTTGTTCCCGGACCCACTGGTCCATGAGAGTGTTGCCGGGGCCGGTATCGAAACCGATCACCGGCTCCGAGGTGATGGCGGGCAGGACGGTGATATTGGCAATACCCCCGATATTCACTACGGCCCGGGTTTCAGTCGGGCAGCGGAATAGGGCCGCATGGAAGGCGGGCACCAGGGGTGCGCCCTGGCCGCCAGCCTCGATATCCGCGCGGCGGAAGTCGGCCACCACATCGATCCCGGTCATGCGGGCAATCCGCTGCGGGTTGCCGATTTGCAGGGAATAGGGCCGCGCCGCGTCCGGGGCATGATGGATAGTTTGTCCATGGCTGCCGATGGCGGTCACTGCTGACGCCGCGGTTCCTGTGGAGGCGAGTAAGGCGCTGGCCGCTTCGGCAAAGACCACCCCTACGTCGTCATCGAGTGGGGATAAATCCTCGGACAGCGGGTCTTCCAGCCGAATGGCCTCAAGCAACCGTGTTCTGAGGTCTTCGGGGTAGTGATGTCCATGCGTGGCGAGAAGCCGCGGCTGCATGGTCGAGAGATCGACCAGTGCCGCATCGATTCCGTCCATGCTGGTGCCTGACATCAGGCCGATAAACAGAGCGCTCATTGAGGCGTGGCTGTTCGTGCCTGGTCAGTGGAAAAAGGTGTTCTGTCAGGCCCGGTGCAGGGGGTTGGGGTACGCGGCGCTGGCAAGGGCCTGTGCGCGACAGCCCGCCCGTTACTCGCTGCTTGCCACCTGGACGTTGCGCACCAGGTCGAGTTGGGCAATTAGCGCACCTGCCTTTTGCTTGAAATCCTCCCGGTATTTCTTTTCCAGCGGTTCGGCG
>JAOTTU010000240.1 GCA_029864225.1 Gammaproteobacteria bacterium
TTGCTAAATATGTTGCCGCGCTCGCCGCTGCTGACAACCGTCTTGCTCGTCGTTTCCGCTTCCATCGTGGGCATGCCGTCAACGAGCAGGATGATGTTATCCGGTCGCGGCGAAAGTTCTTTGGCGATCCTGAACGCGGCATGCATATTAGTGCCGTTTTTCGGCACAGTTCGCCGCAAGACGCGTATTGCTTCATTGAGCTGCGTATCGTCTTCCGCTTTCAGCCAGATCCCGTCGGTGCCTTGAATGACCGGCTCTGCCTTGTTATTGAACATGTAGATTTGATACTCGCTGCCCTGCGCAAATTGCGACGTTAACCAGTCCACGCTGGCAACCACCTGGCGCCACTTGCGGGACCGGAGCTGCTCGGCTTCAGGCAGGTTGCGCCGTCGCAGTACGTTGACCAGCTTGTCGCTGAGCATGCTTGCCGAGCGATCGACCAGCACCAGGGTGCGCTTCCCACCAAGCTTCAGCCCGGTCAGGTACTGGCGGTCTCCTTCACCCTTGAACGTACGGATTTGCCGTCCCGCTGCGTCCTGCTGCTGCTTCAATGCCAGCAGACGCTTGACCTCTTCTTCCAGCGACTTGATGTCCGACTGCAGCTTCTCGACCCGTTCGATTTTTGCGAGCGTTTCGTTGTCGTATTTGTCGAGCTCGGCTTGCAGCTCCTGAATGAGCGCCATGATCTGCGCGATTTTGCTGTCTGCTTCCTGTAGCTCGGTTTCGAGTTTTTGCTTGGTATTGCGCGCCAGGGCCAGGTTCTTACGCCCTTCCAGGACCTCGATTTCGAGCCGATTGGTTTCGGCCATCAGCGGCGTCATGTCCGCTTCGGTCGTGGCATTGACGTGTGAGTTGATGATCATGAAGAACAGGATCACGGCGCCGAAACCGCAGCTCATGCAGTCAAGGAACGCCATGCTGAAAATTTCCGCCTCGCGCCGTTTACGTGCCATGTCGCTCGTCCGCTGAAATCAGCCGCAGCTCGAATCCCGGTGTGCCGATGCGTATGAGGTCGCCTGCCTGCAACACGGCCGAACCGTCAATCCGGTGTCCATTCAGAAAGGTGCCGTAGCGGCTGAAGTCGGTAACAACGCACTGGCCGTTTTCCTGGCTGACCACGCAGTGGCGACGGGACAGGCCCGGCATCTGTTGCTGCAAATCCAGCCAGCGCTCACCGTCCGCCGCCTGTGTTCCCAGAACCAGCGGATCGACTTCGATCGAATACGCATGATTGCCGAACAACAAATGCGTTGGCTGGCCACCCTGGCTGGCAGCGTCACTGGGCCGCACCTCGACCGGCGCCTGGTCCCACGGGAGATGTCGCAGCAGCGTCAGGCCACCGCTGCGGCGATCTTCACGACAGCGCTTCAACAACCCTCGTGCCGTCGCACCGGGCTCGAGCAGGAATACCTCCCCGCCGACCCGTGTCTTCAAGGTCTCCGCGAGCCCGGGCATCCGTGCCGCTCGATCGGACAACTGGATTGCGGGCGTTTCCTCGGCCCGATATAAAGCCCGCAGCTGGCTGACTATGTTCTGATACACGGGTGCTGCCGCCGCGACCAGTTCGAGTGACTCGATTTCCGCCTGATGCGTAATGCCACGATACTGGATGCCCATGGGAACTGTTTCTCTGCTGGCGGCAACGGACAACCAGTCCGACATGTTGTTCTGCAACATCTGTTCTGTTTCCGCCGTGTGCAGGGGATCAAAACGCGATTGCTGCACAAAGGTCTCGGCAATAACCCGCAGCCAGCTGTCATAAAGGTTCAACAGGCCGCAATCCTCGACAACGGCGGATCGTTCCACCCGAACCTCGCCTTCCTGTAGCAAACGCGTCAAGACCGCTGCATGCAGGCTGAGATCGATATGCACGGGCACCGCGTGCTCGTAATGGCGACGCGTCGCGGCGACTGCCGCATCGACCATCGCAACCACGCCAATATCGAGTTCCATGGCAATGCCCAGCAACAGTCCGAGATTGTCATTGTTCATATAGGCCGGCACCGCGATCGCGAGCCGGTCGCCTGGCTTGGCAGCCCGCCGCCAGATCTGTTCAAGCTGGCGGCTGACCAGGTCCGCTGTACTCAGGTGCTGAAAACGGGGATCGACAAGAGCCTCGGTTCGGAGGTCGGACCAGTAGCGATTGTGTATCCGGCGAGGTTTCAATCTTGCGTTGGAATAA
>JAOTTU010000081.1 GCA_029864225.1 Gammaproteobacteria bacterium
GGATCGAGGCGGGGGTGAACGGCGATGGCATGCGGTGTGTAACTGTCTGTTGTCCAGAGGATGCGCAGCTGTTCGCTGATCTCGGGATCGGTGTTTCTGAAGGTCCGTAAGACGCCGCCACCGGCTTCGAACAGCTCCTTGGCAACTGCGCGGTAAACGGAGTCATGTGAGGAGACGTAGCGGGGAGTGATGTCAATGTCCTGCTCCTTCAGGCTGGCGCGTGGCAGCATGCTGGCGGCGAAGGCCAGGGGCGATGGAAACGCCAGGGTCTTGCCGGACAGTTCGGACAGCTCTGCAAGGGGACTGTCCTTGCGTACCACGATAATGCCCCGGATCTGCTTGTCCTTTTCCTTGGCAAATGCGCGGTAGCCGGGTGCCTTCCGGAACACGGTGTAGTGATAGGGATTCATGTAGGCCATGTCATATTCCCCGCGGGCGCAGGCTGCCTCGAAGGCAGGGATGTCGGGCGCGGTCTTGAAGCGCAGGATGTGACCGGAATGCTCGCTCAGGTAATCCAGTACCGGCATCCACAGCTTGGCCAGCCGGCTGGCCGCCAGTTGCGGTACCACGCCGAAGCTGATGACAGTCCCCTCGGGGTGCCCGGGGCCGGCGGCGCGAACCCCCGTGGTCGTGAGCAACACACCCAGCAGGACGATGGTAGAGAGGGTATTCAGGCAGTGTTTCATGGGATGGCCTCGTCGAGATAGCGGGTCGGTTTATGGTTATCGGCGTGGTTTGTGTAAAACTTTACCAAAATTAACAACAAGTTATATGTGGCCGGGTGCCGGTTTCAGTCCGCGTTTCCAGGTAGTCGCGGACGTGCGACTCCAGTGCCAGTTGCAAGGCGGAGACGGGTGCGAAAAAGCCCGCTTCCACCACCTCGCGGTGGTCGATGGCCAGTCGCGGTGGACGCTCGGCATGGTATTCGTAGATGTCGTCATGCCCCTCGAGGCGTCCGCAGCTATAGGTCCAGGCAAAGCTGAAATCCAGTTCGCCGGCCGCTACCCGGATCCCGGTCTCCTCGTGCAGCTCGCGACCCGCGGTCAGGGCGGTGGGCTCGCCCTGGCGCCGGTAGCCGCCCGGAAAGGTGTAGGTGTCACGGTAGGAATTCCGGACCAGCAGTACCTCGCTGTCATACCACACGGCCACCTGTGCGCCCTGGGTGCGTGATCCAATCACGCGCAGGTAGAGACGCCAGATGGGGTAGACGATCCGGTAGGTCACGCGGAAGAGGGCATCCGTGATGGCCATGGTTCGGTTCTCCTTGGGCAGGGCGGTTTCCATGTTCTCGGTCCTGGGGTTGTCCGGTGGTGATGGTCGAAGCCCTAGTGGGTGTCTAACAGGAAAGGACACCGGGTATGAGATCTGTGATGTTTGCGGCAGATGTGCCAATGCCGCTGCCGTTATTGCGGTCCTTGAGGATATCCCTGACTGTCAGGGTGAGCCCGTCACCGAGCTGGGTCTCTGCCCTGATCCCCAGCAGTTCGATGGCGCGTGATGGATCACCCACCCGGGTGCAGATGAAATCGCTTCCGGAGGGTTGCTTGATGATATGCAGCGGGCGGTAATAGATGGTCGCCAGGATACCTGCAAGCTGTTTGTAGGAGGTCATCCTGCCGGTGCAGGCGTTGATGACCTCGTGGACCTGCATTGGCAGTTGCATGGTGGCAACAAGCATCCTGACAGTATCATCGACGTAGATGAAGTCCAGTTCCTGTTCGCCGAGGTCCGGCAGTGTCACGGGTTTGCCCTGTGCCAACTGGTCGATGATGCGGTTGATGATGCCGGAATAGGGTGAATCGGGATGCTGGCGCGGACCGTAGACATTGAACAGGCGCAGACCCATGCTTGGCAGCTTATCCATCACAGATAGCATTCGGGCATAGTATTCGCAGGCCAGTTTGTCAGCCCCATAGGCGGTCAGTGGACATGGCCGGGCGCGCTCCGACAGAGGCAACGTCGCATTGTTGCCATAGACCTCCGCAGAAGAGGTATAGACCACCGGTGTCGAGTTATGACGGGCCGCGGCATTGAAAACATTCACCGTGCCGACCAGGTTGACCTGGTGGTTATCCTGCCAGGTGCCGTCGGCATAAGCGGCTGGGTTGGCCGCCGCCAGGTGGAAGCAGCCGTCCACAGCGTGCATGGCGGCATCGACCGTATCGCTGTCGGTTATGTCACCGATGATGAGTTCACATTGCTGTGGAATATTTTCGCGCTTGCCGCGGGAGAGATTGTCGAGGATGCATACCTTGTGACCGCTCGCAACCAGTGCTTCGGCAAGATGTGATCCGACGAAACCGCAACCGCCGGTAACCAGATAGCGAGACATTTTATTTCTCCTCCTTCATCGAAGTGTAGGTAGTCAGCTGACCGGGAACGCCAGCCCGACTGGCTGTGCCTGGCGGTGTCATGTGCTCAGGCGCAGGTCTTACAGGCAGAGATCAGGCGTTTCCCAAGGCTGTGCCGGCGTTTGCTGTCGCGGTTCACCGGCGTGATGTCGGCAAGAATGTGCTTGTCGCCGATTTCGGTGACCACGCCGGTGTCGACGCGGATCAGCAGGTTGCCCCGGACGATGCTGTTGGTCAGGTCGGTAAAGGCGCCCACATAGGTGTTGGGCAGGATCACCGTATCGGCGAGCCGTGCCTGGCGATCGATCAGTACCCGCTCGCTGATGACGGCATCACCTGTGATAGTGACGTTTTCGTGCGCATGGCTGGCCGTACCGACAAAGATGTTCCCGGACTTCACGCAGTCCTTGGACAAGGTGGCACCGGGCTCAGACCAGATCCCGTAGCTCAATTCAATGCCCGCAGGTGTCAGGTGCCGGTAACTCCCCCGCATCACATCCATGTTTGCCCGGTGGTAGGCCTGCAGGGAATCCAGGTTGTTGGAACCGTTCTCAGGCAATGCCAGATGCAAATTATTCTCCAGCGTGTCATCCACTTCGGCGCTGCAGTGCATCCACACGGCCACGGTAGAGCCGTGCACAGTTTTGACCATGACGTTCCGTCCCTGGTCGCGCATCTTTCGTATGATGCTGTCGAGATCCAGGTCGGCAAGCTCATCGCCACGTACCATCAGCAATCCATCCTCGGCATGCGTGTTGCCCACGCTCTCCATGAGCCCGGTCCTGGGCTGGATATCCAGTTGCATGCCCCACGGAGTGCCACCGGCCAGGTAGCTGTCGAGCAGTTCCCTGTTGGGGCCTGCGAGTACCGTCGCCTCGCGGATACCGGCACGGTAGAGGATTTCGAGGGTATGGGCGATGACGGGCTTGCCGGCTACCGGCAGCAGTGCCTTGCAGCTCCCGTCGGTTAAAGGTTTCAGTTCGTTGCCGTGTGCATCGGCAAAAATGATCGTTTTCATTGTAATTTTCCTTGTTGGTTCAATAGGCGCCTTGGCCCTGGAATACCGCGGGGATTGTTTTCAGGATCAGCCTGATGTCGCGGAAGAAGGACTGTGAATAGATGTATTCGACATCCAGCTTGACCTGCTCCTGAAATGGCAGC
The DNA here is from genome assembly GCA_029864225.1 of Gammaproteobacteria bacterium. Classification (GTDB taxonomy): domain Bacteria; phylum Pseudomonadota; class Gammaproteobacteria; order UBA9214; family UBA9214; genus CAMYJZ01. Next base: position 3,513 of record JAOTTU010000081.1, read on the forward strand.
CTGGAGCGGCCGCTGACCTGCCAGATGCAGGTGATACCCGGGGTGGCCTCGAGCCGCATACGTTCCTCGAGAGTGTATTCGCGCACCTCTTCCGGCAGGGCCGGGCGCGGACCGACCAGTGACATGTCGCCGATGAGTACATTCCAGAGTTGTGGCAATTCGTCGATGGAAGAGCGGCGCAGGAAACGGCCGACGCGCGTAATGCGGGGGTCGTCCTTAATCTTGAACAGCGTACCGCCTTCCATCTCGTTGGCGGAGGCCAGTTCCGCCTTGCGTGCTTCGGCGTCAATCACCATGGAGCGGAATTTCCACATGCGGAACAGTCGGCCGCGCCGGCCAACCCGAAGCTGAGAGAAGAAAACCGGGCCGGCAGACTCCATGCGGATCAGCGCTGCCACGCCCAGCAGAAGGGGTGACAGTGTCGCCAGCAGGGCGGCCGACAGCGTGGTGTCGATGATGCGCTTGAGGACATGGGAACTGCGGATGGCGCCCGCCCATCTAAGCCGAGTCAGGTGGAAGTGCATGCGCTGGCGCAACGCATAGATGCCAATGTTCTGAAAGTGGTTGAGCAGCTCGCTGCGTCCCGCGCTCCTTGACGAGGTGCTTGCATGGGCCGTAGTGGTGCCGAATACCTTCTGTCTCCAGATGCGGAAAATGAACAGTGGGTTGCCGACCAGGTAGCGGCGCCACATACGCCCGGGTTCCTGCAACAGGCGCCAGATCCATTCCAGTCCCAGTTCGCGCAGCCATTGGGGGGCGCGCGGAATACGGTCGGAGTAAAAGTCGAACAGGCCGCCGACGCCCAGGCGGACGGGCGGCTGCAGGGCATGACGGTGTTCCTGCACCCAGAGTTCCTGACGCGGGGCGCCGAGTGCAACCAGCAACAAGTCGGCACCCGAGCGGTTGATCCGCTCGATTACCCCGGGTTCCTCCTCGTGCGAGAAATAGCCGTGGTGCGTGCCCGCTACTTTCAGGCCTGGAAAGCGCAGTTGCATCTTTTCCGCGCTGATCCCAGCGATACCGGGGCGTGCACCCAGCAGGAAGATCGATAGCGGGGTATCCGCGAGCCGCCGGCAAAGTTCCGGAAACAGGTCGGTGCCGTTGACGTTCTCACGCAGCGACAGGTCGAGCATGCGTGCGCCAATATTGATACCGATGCCGTCAGGCAGGACGCAATCGGCCTGGTTAAGGGTACGGTGGTACTCACTGTAAATGTAGGCCTTGTTCAGGCAGTCGGCGTTCACGAACGCCACGTTGCTGGTCTGACGTGCGGCGGCACGCGTCAGCAGCCAGTCGATGGCCTCGCTCATGGTGGTGTTGGTAATGGAGATGCCGAACAGTGTCAGGCGCGCGGGTGTAATGCGTGCCGTCTTGTAACCCATCAGGCTGACGCTGCTGCAGCGTGCAATCAGGCCCAGGTAGGCCTTCAGCGACCAGTTTGCCAGGAACTCGCGGTCGGTGGTCCATTCATTCTGGTAGGCGATGCCGGTGCGCTCGCGCAGGTGGTAGGTTGAGAAGATCCCCGGCTGGCACGCCCGGCGCCACGCCAGGGGGCCGGTGAGAGTTGCCGCCGTGTCCTTGTCCAGCGGACGTGGTCCGGCCATGGCCAGGTCGCCGCGCAGCACATTGAACAGGCGCGCCAGGCCGCGCCCGGGCGCACTGCCCGTGAAGTTCAGCTGCTGGAAAGGTTCACCGCCGGTGCCGATGAACGCCTGTCGTTCAAACAGGCGCCCGGTCTGCAGCGCTCCCCAGAGAGCACGTAGCAGCAACAGCGGTGACAACAGGACGAGAAGGCAGCTCGCCATGACCAGGTCGGCGCCCCGTTGCAGGCGCATGGCGCCCTGCAGTTCAACGGCCATGTTGTCTGCCGATATGGTGATCGATGTGTCACAGTGACTGCCCATCGGTACTGGCTCCTTGTTGCGAATTCATGTGTTGCCAGTGACTACAGCAAGTGCAATGCCAAGTTTGCGTGGTTGTCCCCTGTGGCGCGGTTATCAAGCCAGTAATTTTTTTACTAACAATTACTTGCGTTTGTTGAATATTTTCCTGACGGGCCTTGTTCGGTTGTTTGGCGACCCGGTCGGGGGTGTCTGGGCCGGTCGCGGTTTGCGTACTGCGAGCGGCCTTGCCGATTGCAAATCAGTTGTTTGCACGGCCACTGCCGGCGCAGGCATTTTGCGAGAGATTTTGCAATTTGCATTGCCTCGCGGCGTCCGTAATGCCGCCGTAGAGGTCTGGGTCACGCACCGGGGGATGTGTCCGTCTTCCGTGCCCTGACCGCAAATAGCGATGATTTCTCGCTGCCTCACACTGAACCGGCAATTTATTGATGTCATTGCCTGCCGCACTGCCGCCCCGCCGGCATCACCGGTGAGGCCCGGTTGAAGACATGGCACGCCGCTTGCAGTTGCCTTGTAGGCATCTTCAGCAGCGACAAGGTAAAGACTGATGACACATGACTTCACTGAAACATATCGAATGTCGGGCAGTGCGCCGGACTGCAAGGACGATGGCAGGTCCCGGGCGGGCAAGGTACACGACATGATGCCCGTGTCCGTGATCATCCCGATGTACAACGTCGAGACCACGCTCGCCGCGGCGATTGACAGTGTCCTGGCACAGACATTTCGGGACTTCGAAGTACTAGTCGTCAATGACGGGTCCAGCGATGCTTCGTCGATGATCTGCCAGTCATATGAAGACACCCGGGTACACGAAATCCGCCAGGCCAACCGCGGTCTTGCGGGGGCGCGCAACACCGGTATCCGCCATGCCCGTGGACGCTATCTGGCCTTTCTGGATGCAGACGATCTGTGGGAGCCGGACAAGCTGGAACGCCACCTGGAGCACCTGGAGCAGAACCCGGGCGTGGGCGTAAGTTACTGCCAGTCGAGTTTCATGGACGACGCCGGACGGCCCATGGGTCTGCAGCAGAAACCGAAGCTCAGCGGCGTAACCACGGTCGATATTCTGTGCCGCAACCCGATCGGTAACGGTTCTGCAGCCGTGATCCGGCGCGAAGTGTTCGAGGACATCGCCTTTCGCGACACGCTGTACGGGGTGGAGGAGGATTTTTACTTCGATGAATCCTTCCGGCAGTCCGAGGACATCGAGTGCTGGATCCGGATTGCCGCCAGCACCGACTGGCGCTTCGAGGGGATTGACAGGCCCCTGACCTGGTACCGCACCAATGCCGGCGGCCTGTCGGCCAACCTCGAGGCGCAGTATGAAAGCTGGAACCGGGCGATCGTTAAGGCGCGCAGTTATGCGCCGGGCCTGATCGATGCCTGGGTCGACCGTGCCCGTGCCTACCAGTTGCGCTACCTGGCCCGACGGGCCGTGCACTCGCGCAATGCCGGGGTGGCCGTGGCGCTGATGCACCGTGCATTGCGCACCGATGCCCGCATCCTCCTGCTGGAGCCTGGCCGGACACTGCTGACACTGGGCACGGCCTGGTTGCAGTACCTGCTGCCACGGGGCCTGTACCAGCAGCTCGAGGCGCTGGCGATGTCGGTGGCTGGCGCCTTTAACCGCCGTGCCGCTGCCTGAGCCGGCTTGTAAACCAATAATCCAATCAACACGGGACAACACTATGTCGTATTCACCACAGCTCAGCCTGATTATCTGTACGCGCAACCGCGCGGCCTCCCTGAAACGGGCGCTTGCCGCCATTCGCGCTGACGACATGATCGAGGCGCAGGCCGAACTGGTCCTGGTCAACAACGCTTCGACCGATGCAACCGGGGCCGTTATACGGGCCTTCCAGGCCACTGCCGACTTTCCGGTCAGCGTGGTGATGGAACCGCGTCCGGGCCTGGGCCTGGCGCGCAACAGCGGCCTTGAACACGCGCGCGGCGATATCCTGGTGTTCACCGACGACGACTGTTACCTGCAGGCAGGCTATCTCCCGCGGGTAGTGGCGGTATTCGCGGACGGCCGCTTCCAGTATTGCGGCGGGCGGATCCTGCTGCATGATCCGACGGATGCCATGATCGCCGTGGACTACCGGGAGACCTTCCGGCTCATCAAGCCCCGCAGTTTCGTCCCGGCAGGGGAAATACAGGGTGCCAGCATGATCATACGGCGCGCGGTGTTCGATGCCGTCGGTGGCTTCGACGCCGAACTCGGTGCCGGCAGGGAATTCCGCTGCGAGGACGCGGAGTTCGTTGCGCGGGCCTCGATGCACGGTTACACCGGTGCGCATGTGCCGGAGCTGGTGGTCTATCACCACCACGGCCGCAAGGCGTCCGATCTGTCCGAATACAGAACGGCAAACAACTTCGCGCGCGGCGCCTACTACGCCATCATGCTCGGGCACGGCCAGTGGAAGTACCTGGCGGGTGGACTGCTGCGCTGTCTGGTGCCGCGTCCTTCCAGCATCAGGCAGTTCGGCTATTTCAACCGCCTGCGGCACGAGTTGCGCGGTGCCTGGCGTTATCTTCAGGCAAATCGCCGGGTGGCCGTGTCGGCCACGGGGAGGCCGGCATGAAACAACTGGTCTTTCTGGTCGGCTGCCAGCGCAGCGGGACCACCTGGCTGCAAAAGGTCCTGGGCGGGCATCCGCAGATCGGGACCGCGCAGGAATCGCATGTCTTTGACCAGTTCATCGGTCCGGCGGTGCGCTTCTGGGAGCGGGTTGTCAGCGTCGACATCGGGCGCGGTGGCGTGGGTCTGCCGGCCTACCTGACACGGGAAGAGTTCGATGCCCTCGGCCGCGAACTCGTGGAACGGGTACTGGCGCACGCCGATGAGTACCACGACAAGCCGGTGTTCCTGGAGAAGACCCCGGACCACGTGCGATATGTCGACGTGATCCACCGTCTGTTTCCCGAGGCACGGATGGTGATGGTGGTGCGACGACCCGAGGATGTTGTCGAATCCATGCTGGCGGCGGGGAAGGACTGGGGACGCAACTGGGCACCGCGTTCCGTCCTGCGTGCCGCCTGGCACTGGCGACGTGCCGTCAAGGAGGGCCTGGCGCAGCTGGAGACCGTTCCCGCGGACCGGCAACTGCTGCTGCGCTAC
>JAOTTU010000082.1 GCA_029864225.1 Gammaproteobacteria bacterium
CGGGCGCGAGGCCGGCACTATTACCGCGGCCTGTTTCCTGTCGCGCTTTGCCAAGGACTACCGCTGGGCGCATCTGGATATCGCCGGTGTTGCCTGGAAGCAGGGCAAGGAAAAGGGCGCGACCGGGCGGCCGGTATCGCTGCTGACGCAGTTCCTGCTGGACCGCTGCAGGGACACCCGCTGAGGCAGCGCCCATGACACGCGTCGATTTTTATATCCTCGAGGGCGGCAGCACGACTGTATGCCCCCAGTTTGCCTGCCGGCTGGTGGAAAAGGCCTTCGCACAGGGGCACCAGGTCTACATCAACACGGCATCGGCGGCACAGCTGCGTCAGCTCGATGACCTGCTCTGGTCATTTCGCGACGGGAGCTTCCTGCCGCACGCCATCTATGATCAGGCCATGTCAGACAAACCGCCCATCCTGCTGGGTCACGCGACCGAGCCGCAGGAGTGCCACGATGTACTGATCAATCTGTCACAGGAAGTACCGCCATTCTTCAGCCGCTTCAATCGCATGGCCGAGCTCGTGGACAGCGACGATTCACAGCGCGCTGCGGCGCGGGAGCGTTTTCGCTTCTACAAGGACCGTGGCTATACACTCAAGACCCATACCCTTCAGGCTTAGAGATAGGCGGTAATGGCGCCATGAAAATTGACGGGCTGCAACTCGACGAAGACGGCATACCGCTGCTGACGAACAGCGTCAGCCCCGATGACAGCGGCATAGGCCAGGAGACTGCCGACCGGTTACCGGCCACATCGGCACCTGAATTGATGACGGTGCTGCTCGACTCGGAAGCGCTCCGCCAGAAGCTCGACGAGATTGCCGCCAGGATGACCGTCAATGCCCGTCAGGACATGGAAACCGCGATCAGGCCTGCGATCGAAGAGGCCATAACCCAATCCCTCAATGTCAGTGGTGACAATATCTATCTGGCGATCAGCAAACAGCTGGAGAGTGCCCTCCCCGACATACTTCCCCATGTCCTGCAGGCAAATAACGCCGGCGAGAACTGACAGCCGCTTCCGAATTATCCCGCCAGCTACGTTATAATTCCTGCCCTGGCCGCGAGTCGGGCATTTATCCCACGCAATAAGAACTGCACATGGACAAGACCTACAACCCGCATGCCATCGAGCAGCGCTGGTACGAGACCTGGGAGCGGGAAGGCCATTTTGCGCCTTCCGGTAAGGGCGAACCCTACTGCATCATGATCCCGCCACCCAATGTGACTGGCAGTCTGCACATGGGGCATGCCTTCCAGGACACCCTGATGGACGCCCTCACCCGCTACCACCGCATGCGCGCTGATAACACCCTGTGGCAGCCGGGCACCGACCATGCGGGGATTGCGACCCAGATGGTCGTAGAGCGGCAGCTCAACAGCGACAACAAGACCCGCCATGACCTCGGACGTGAGGCCTTTATCGAGCGCATCTGGGATTGGAAGCACGAATCCGGGGGAACCATCACCAGGCAACTGCGGCGCATGGGCTGCTCGGTGGACTGGAGCCGCGAGCGATTCACCATGGACAAGGGCCTGTCCCAGGCCGTCAGGGAAACCTTCGTGCGCCTCCACGAAGACGGCCTGATCTACCGCGGCAAGCGCCTGGTGAACTGGGACCCGGTGCTGCATACCGCGGTATCTGACCTCGAGGTGATCTCCGAGGAAGAGGCCGGACATCTCTGGCACATGCGCTACCCGCTGGCGGACGGATCCGGTCACCTGGTCGTGGCGACCACGCGTCCGGAGACCATGCTCGGCGATACGGCCGTGGCGGTACACCCCGAGGACGAGCGCTACGTGAACCTGGTGGGCAAGACCGTCAGGCTGCCGCTTACCGCCCGCGAGATCCCGATTATCGCGGATGATTATGTCGACCCGGAGTTTGGTACCGGCTGTGTGAAGATCACCCCGGCGCATGATTTCAACGACTACGAAATCGGCAGGCGTCACGACCTGCCGCTAATCAACGTGTTCACGGTCGATGCCTGCATCAACGAGAACGCACCTGATAAATACCGGGGCCTGGACCGCTACCAGGCGCGCAAACAGATTGTGGCCGATCTCGAGGAGCAGGGGCTGCTGGAGAAGATCGAGGACCACAAGCTGGTGGTCCCGCGCGGCGACCGCTCCGGCTCGGTAGTGGAACCCTACCTGACCGACCAGTGGTTCGTGAAGGTCGGGCCGCTGGCGGAACCCGCGATCAGAGCGGTCGAGGACGGCAGCATCCGCTTCATACCGAACAACTGGAAGAACACCTACTTCGAGTGGATGCGCAACATCCAGGACTGGTGTATTTCACGACAGATCTGGTGGGGACATCGCATCCCCGCCTGGTACGACGCGGACGGCAATATCTATGTTGGTCGCAGCGAAAGTGAGGCGCGGGAAAAACACGGGCTGGCTCCCGATATTCCGCTCAGCCAGGATGAAGATGTACTCGATACCTGGTTCTCCTCCGCCCTGTGGCCGTTCAGTACCCTGGGCTGGCCGGAAGATACCGAAGCGGTCAGGACATTCTACCCGACCAGTGTACTGGTTACCGGATTCGATATTATCTTCTTCTGGGTTGCGCGCATGATCATGATGGGCCTGCGGTTCATGGGCGATGTGCCCTTCCGCGAGGTCTATATACATGGCTTGGTGCGCGATGCCCATGGCCAGAAGATGTCAAAATCCAAGGGCAATGTGCTGGACCCGATCGACCTGATCGACGGCATCGACCTGGAAACGCTGGTCGCAAAGCGCCGGGCCGGGCTGATGCAGCCGCAGCTGGTCGACAAGATCGAAAAACACACGCGCAAGGACTTCCCGGACGGCATCCCTGCCTTCGGGACAGACGCCCTGCGCTTCACCTTTGCCGCGCTGGCTTCCACGGGGCGTGATATCAACTTCGACCTGGGCCGCATCGAGGGCTACCGCAACTACTGCAACAAGCTGTGGAACGCAGCACGCTATGTTTTGCTAAATACCGAGAACGAGGACTGCGGCCAGGAGGGCGGGGAAATCCAACTGAGCGCGGCGGATCGCTGGATCATTGCCCTGTTCCAGAAAACCTCCCAAGAAGTTATAGCGTCCATCAACAGCTACCGCTTCGACCTCGCGGCACAGACCATATATTCATTCACCTGGGACGAATACTGCGACTGGTACCTGGAACTTTCGAAGTCAGTGCTGATGGATGCGAACAGCTCCGCGGCGGCAAAGCGGGGTACTCGACAGACGCTGGTCGGGGTAATGGAGGGCCTGCTGCGACTCGCCCACCCGGTCATTCCGTTCATTACCGAAGAGGTCTGGCAACGCATAGCACCATTGGCCGGGGTTGAAGGCAACACCATTATGCGCCAGCCCTATCCGGAACCGGATGACACGCGCATCGACCAGGCTGCCATTGACGAAATCGAATGGGTCAAGGACTTCATCATCGGCGTACGCAAGATACGCAGCGGCATGAATATCGACCCGCGCAAGCCGCTGCCAGTACTGCTGCAAAATGGCTCGGATCTTGACCAGGTGCGGCTATCCGGAAACCTGCACTACCTGGTGAGCGTCGGACGTGTCGAGTCGGTGGAATGGCTGGAAGCAAACGAAGTCGTCCCGGAATCGGCCACCGCGCTGGTGGGCAACATGAAACTGCTGATCCCGCTTTCCGGACTGATCGACAAGCAGGCCGAGATCATTCGCCTGGTCAAAGAACTGGACAAGAAGTCAGGTGAACTGGAACGCTGTGAAAACAAACTCAACAATGCCAGCTTTGTCGACAAGGCCCCTGCCGCGGTGGTAGAAAAGGAAAGGCTACGCGCGGACGAGCTGAAAAATGCCATCAGCAATCTCGAAGAGCAACAACAACGGATTCAATCGCTCTAGACAAGCGTAAGCGTTTGACCCTCGTGGCGGTCAAATCCGGCGAACGGAAAACCTTCTTGGCCTAGACACCTGCCAGGCTCGTCACGAGCCTCACCACACCCCAGATGGACAGGATGAAGACTATTGTCACAAACAAACCCATGATGATGTAGTGGTACGGCTTGCCGTGGGTGAAATCCTCTTCCCGGTTGCGTGTACTCTGCACACCGAACAAGCTGGCCAGTACACTGCCCAGCACCTTGAGTAGTGAGGGAGCCCGTGGCTGATCCTTGTTTTCCGTGCTCATCATCAGTCCCTGTTAAAAAGTAGGCGGTATTTAACCACATCTCCCCGGCACGCAATGGCGTGCTCAACCGGGTCAAGTGTTGCTGCCGCCCTACCCGAGGCACCTGTCCCCGTGGCCCTATTCAGGCGAAATCGGCGCCGCCCGACAGCCTGAATGTGAAAAAAGTCTCAATTTTTTCAAGCAATTGCCGATATACATTCACGTAAATGCAGAGTCATGCTTAGCTATGCATATCAGGTAGTTATATGAATTAGGTCACAGGCCATCTGAAGATTGTACCCGCCCGGGAGGCATGGATTTTGATGGCTTTTACTAAAACATTCTAGATATCACAGAGAAGCCAAATGGCCACGATCGTAGTCGTTGATGACCAATTAACCAGTCGCCAAATACTGGTTCACCTGGTGAGCGCTATCGAGGGCGAACCGGATGTGCAGTCATTCGCCAACCCACTCGAGGCGCTGGACTGGTCAATTAGAAATCAGGTGGACCTGATACTCACGGATTACAAAATGCCGGAAATGAACGGCATAGAGTTCATCCGGAAGTTCAGGGCAAACCCTGCATGTGAACACATCCCGATCATCATGGTGACCTCCGTAGAAGACAGGAATATCCGTTACGAGGCCCTCGAGGTCGGCGCCACCGATTTCCTGATAAAGCCTGTTGACCATAATGAGTGCCGGGCCCGCTGCCGTAACCTGCTGACCCAGCACCAGCAGTACAAGATCATCCAGGACAGGTCACACTGGCTGGAACGCCGTGTTGCCGAGGCCACCAGCGAGATTCGTCTGCGCGAAAGGGAGACCCTGCTTCGCCTCGCCAAAGCAGGCGAATACAGGGACGAGGAAACCGGAAACCATGTGGTACGCATGGCCAAGTTTTCACGGGTCATAGCAGAAAACATGGGATTCACATCCGAGGAAGCCGATGTCATTGAAATGGCGGCTCCGATGCATGACATCGGCAAGATCGGCGTCAGAGACGACATACTTCTGAAGCCGGGAAAACTGAACACAGAAGAATTCGAGATCATGAAGCGACACACGCTGATCGGTCACGAAATACTGAAGGACAGCCCCTCCAAATTCCTGCAAATGGGCGCAGTTATCGCATTAAGCCATCATGAGAAGTTCAACGGGGCAGGATATCCACAGGGGCTGAAGGGCGAGGAAATACCCATGCCGGCAAGAATCGTTGCCGTGGCAGATGTCTATGACGCGCTCATGTCTGAGCGACCCTACAAACATGCCTGGTCCATGCAAGAAGCCCTAGACTATATGGATAAACAACGCGGCCTGCATTTTGACCCGGACTGCTACGATGCATTCAAGGCCCAGCTCGACACCGTGATGAAGATACAGGACATGCTAAGGGATAGTGCTGCCGTAAGTATCTAATAACACCAACCATGGAAGATACGGAAAAATACACAAATGCTTTTATCAAGCCGATTAAGGCATGCCTTGCGCTTCCAAAGGATTTCTCTGAGGGTGAATATCACCAATCCATAATAAGATTAGTAATCCTTGCTTCAATTACAATCTATTTCTCTCTACATTATTACTTATCTGGTGAATATAGCTTAATTGAACAGGACCTGGGTTTTCTAACAGTCTACGACCTGATAGCAATATTCATACTCTTTTCATTTAAATACTATCCTAACAAGTCTCACATACGTCGTGTTTTTACCCTTGTTTCAGATCTAACATTATTATCTCTAACGCTTCACATTGGCAGCGAAGCTGCTACAGCCTGTTTTTCCGTGTATCTCTGGTTAATCGTCGGCTATGGCATGCGATATGGTCAGAAATATTTACTTGCTGGAACTATTATTGGCTCATTTCAATTTACTATTGTTCTTTTAACAACAGACTACTGGGCAGATCAACGAACCGCTGGCATCGGATTACTGATTGGGATGATTGTTTTACCGATTTTTTACTCTGTCCTACTGAATAAATTAACTAAAGCAAAGGCAATTTCAGAGGAAGCCAATAAAGCAAAGAGTCGTTTTATCGCCAATATGAGTCACGAGATAAGAACGCCATTAAACGGCGTAATTGGCATGACAGACCTACTTAAAGAATCAGGACTAACACCTGAGCAATTAGAGCTTGCAAATACCATAAAGTGCTCTGGCGATACATTACTCACTCTTATAGAGGACATCCTCGATATATCAAAAATTGAAGCAGGAAAGTTCACAATCGAACAGACAGATTTTGACCTTCATTCCATGATAAATACAACGATAGAAATGCTACGAATTCAGGCAGAGTTAAAGGGCCTCAAACTAATTGCGCATATAACACCATCCACACCATACAAGCTTGTCGGAGACCCTCACCATTTAAGACAGATACTCATCAATCTTATCGGTAATGCCATTAAGTTTACAGAAAAAGGGCAGGTTGAACTTAGAGTTAGCACCATAAGTGAGTCTATCTCTCATGCACTTGTCAAATTTGAGATTATTGACTCTGGCATTGGAATACCGATCGATGCGCAACAGAAAATATTCGATAGTTTTTCACAAGCGGATGCAACCACTACACGCAGATTTGGTGGGACTGGTCTTGGCACGACTATCTCAAAACAAATTGTTGAGCTTATGGACGGAGAAATTGGCGTTCATAGTGTGGAAAATGTTGGCAGCACATTTTGGTTCAGTATTGACTTTTCGAAACAGGAACAAATCGACGAATATGAGAGAGATGGCAGTCTTAGTAAGGCTACCACTCTTCTAATTAGCTCAAGAACAGAGTGTGATGTTGAATGTTACTTGAAAGAATGGGGCATCAATTACAATAAAGTAGAAAATATGATATCTGCCTTAACAAGTTTGGTAAATGCATCTGAATCTGCCAGACCCTACAATAACGTTCTGATAGATCAAAGCGCCATTGAAATAGATATCAGGCAATTCCCATCAGTGATACATGCAGAGAAGAGATTAAAATACCTTCCCCTCTTGCTAATTTCATCCATGGAGGGAACAGAAACTATTAAAGAATACTACAAGTACGGATATAACAATGTTATTTGTAGCCCAACAGATAAGACACAATTATTTAATGCAATACATTCTGCATGCATTGATAAAATTGATGATGATAAAGTCTCAAACATCAAGGATTATTATAAATCGAACATTGACAATCTGCCTTGCCTAAATATTCTCGTTGCAGAAGACAATCCTACGAATCAGCTAGTTGTATCTAAAATACTCGAAAGTGGTGGACACAAATCATTAATAGTAGGAAACGGAGCGGAAGCACTGGAAGCACTGGAGAATAATTCCTTTGATATTCTTATACTGGATATGCAAATGCCAATAATGGATGGAATAGAGGCCGCCAAGATCTACAATTTCACAACCACACCTGACCAAAGAATACCCATCATTATGCTATCCGCAAATGCCACTATCGAAGCCAAAAGAGAATGCGAAGACGCCAATATTGACGAGTACCTTACAAAACCAACCGATGCTAAAATACTATTATCTACTGTACAATCTCTAGCAAATAAACACAGACGCGAGACCACTGAAAAGTCAACTCAGAATAACACCAAAAACAGGAGAGGCAATAACAACGACAGTCAGCTTCTTGACTTAGAGATCATTAACAACCTTGCATCCATAGCTAATGAAAATGGTTTTATGGAAAAACTTATATATGGATTCTTTAATGACGCAAAAGAACTCTTATCTAGTATGGAAGTTTCTCTATCTGAAAGAAACTATCAAGACTTCCATGATCATGTTCATGCATTAAAGGGAAGCTCTGGTAGCATTGGCGCGCTATTGCTACACAAAAAATGCAAGTATGTCAAATCTGAGACGCTGACAGATTCCGACTATGTTTCTGTTTTGAAAAGTCTCAATAAAATATTTAAACAAACTGAATCAGAACTAAATAAATATTTATCTGAAGTATACACAGCAAAAGCTTAGCACATACATACGACTCAATAATTCCAAAAAGATGTATTACAGCTTACTCAATACAACAGCATATGCGGGAACTTTCGACATGGCACAAGTAAATGCCCGACAAGCCCATTTGTATTATTGGTAAGGTTGTTATTGTCGATAATCTTTAGAGTCAGAATTATCTGTGAATGGCTTTATATCTTTCAGACGTTCCCTTTTTGCCTTACGGAACTCCCAGGGCGAAACAGGATTTGTATCATGCCATAGCCCTTTTCTACCATTCCTGGCCTCACGTTCAGCATCTGCATAGTTAATATGGTCAGATCGTGTCTGTTCATCCTGATATTTTCTGTAGTGCTAGGCGTGTCCTTCCTCAACCTGACCCAAGTTGATTGATCTTCCCCCA